>JARGOJ010000028.1:11802-22957 GCA_029210225.1 Planctomycetota bacterium | reverse complement strand
GCCTTGAGCGAACTTTATCACCAAGCCCTCCGCGCCTGGGAGGCCTCTCCAGAAGATATAGAAGCCTATACGGTCCTCGTAGGGATGTCTCGGAGGTTCTCTCTGCCACTTCCCAGCGCGATCAACCCAAGCATCCAATTTGAGAGTTTCATTGAGATGCTCAATAAGACATACGAGCTAATGGACTCTGGCGGCTACGCACACATCGCCTCCGGGGGCTTTTTCGAGCTCAGACCACCCTATGACGACCTAGAATCCGTTTGTGAAGCCATCTCAAAGCTCGCCGATACCGATCATGAGTCAATCACACTCCCTTACCCCTGCGTGAAAGTATTCAAGGTCACCCCGATCACAGAGCTGTTCTTCCCCCATGTCGGTTATTATGACGAAGATAAACTCCCAGAGAAGCTCGTTCAGCCCTTCAAAGACCTTGGTAAAGAGACGAAGGCTATTCCCCTGCGATTTCCGAATGCTCAATTTTTTGAAATCGAGGCCAAGTATCCCGACGACGGCGAAGTCTACTGGAACATCACAAATATCATTTATCTACCGAGCTTTGAACAATCCTTCGTCCTTTGCATCCAACACTATTGGTAATCAATCCAATTAGTTGTCGTCGACATTCTCCGCCAGAATGTATTTAAATTCCGGCATCGCCGCTTCCACTTCCGCTTCATATTCGGCGCTCTGCAAGTATTTGCCGAGCCTTTCAGAGATAGCAAAGACCATCGCTTCAGAAGTCCACTTCACAGCGTCACCGCTCACCCCATGAACGATTCCCCCCTGCTCCGCCAGCCACGATGCCTTGCCCATAGGAACACGCTCTAAGGCCTGCTCTATGGCCAAGAAACGGGCTTCAAATTTTGGGTTGAGGAAAGCGAGGAGACCGCGGGCGAAGGCGGCGATGTGATAGTGGGAAGGGAAGAAGGTCAATCCATCGAAGTCGAGGCGCTCGCAAATCATACTGAGCATTAGGACAATCTTATCCAAGCAGCCGAGGCCGGGGAAAGACTGACCTGGCAAGAGCGGCCTGTCCTTTTTCAATCGTGGGTTTTGCATCAGTAACCACTCGACGGAAAGTAATCTGTACGGAGTGAAAGCCCGCTCTTCTTTTAGCACTGCTTCAATTAATAATTCTCTTTGCCCATCGTCTGTGAAGAGCCGAAGAAGTTGACCTCCTGAGTGGTGATCGCTAATCTCCGCTTTTGTTTTATGGAAACCTAGACCTCGCAAGTGAGCGAAGACACCGTATTTCTCCAAGCCTTGCTCAATCCCCTCAATGGAATAAAAACTAAAGAGTCTATCCCCAGGAGTCACGCCGTAGAGGTCTCCGTATATGTCCTCTTCAGTGACGATATCCGCGTCTTCCAAAGGCCCCACCAACTCACTTGGGTCGAGCTGCTGGCTTATTCTTCGTCCCTTCTCTAGGGCGACTTCAAGGTTTGACGGGATTGGATCGTCGAGGCCTGTCGACAGCCAGGCGAGACTGCGAGCGGTGTAGCGCCATGCGTCGGGACCGTACCCGCCGCCGAGAGTCCAGACAAAAGGGCGCTCCTTGACGAGGTCGCAGACGAATTGATCGCGCCACAAAATTGTATCCGGAGTGATTCGCCAGTTTCCGAGGGGATCATCGTCGGCGATGTCCACCCCTGCCAAATAGACGACAAGATCGGGAGAGAAGGACTCAAAGACCTTCGGCAGGGTCTCTTTAAGCGACCGTCGATAAGCTTGATCACCGACTCCAGCCCCCAGTGCAATATTGACATCACTCTTGAAGTCATTGATCGAAATCTCAGAGTCCTGGTCGCGCCCATGAACAGAGAGCGTCATAACTGTCGGATCGTCAGCAAAGGCGCGGCGAGTGCCGTCTCCCTGATGCAGATCCAAATCGAGGATCAAAACCCGACCCTCCCAGCCCTGATCGCGAAGCCCATAGATCCCTATTGCGATATCGTTGAACACGCAGAGCTTTGAGCCCTTGTCTTTCTTCGCGTGATGAAAACCACCCCCGAGATTGACATAGACACTTCCGCCGCTCCCCCCGTCGATCGCACGCTTCATCGCGGTCATGGTTCCGGAGACCATGGCGCGCTGCAGGGCTAACAAGGCTTCGGCTTGGACGGCTTCTAGAGACTGACCGCTGATCGCTTCAATGACCTTTTCATCAGTGAGGCTATCGAGGTAGTCCTGGCTGTGAAAGCGCGCTATAGCATGAGGGTCTAACGAGTCGGGAGCGATGATCTGACTTCGAGTCAGAAAACCCTTGTCGAGGACGTAGCTGATAATTTTTAGGGCGCGGTTTTGATCATAAAGATCATTGAGGGGTGGAACGTAGTCTTGATTGAAGATTAATTGAACTCGGTGAGGACCCAGGCGCGAAAGCAAAATTCGTCCGTAACGACGAACACTCTCGGTAATTGTTGCAAAACTCATTCGCGCTCTCTCCTCGCCAAGAAGCCAACCTTCCTCCGGCCTTCCCCGATTCTAAAGAAAGTCGCGTCTAGCTTCCATGGTCGTGACTGTGTTGTCTTGGATTAAACAACGAGCGCTCCGAGTGTGTCGAGGAGAAGAAGAGCCTCTCTCTCACTCTCCCTTAATAATTTCCACGGTCCCGACCCGACCTCGATGACCGCCAATAATTTGGTTTTCACCGGGAGCGCAGACGTGATAATGATAGCCACGGACCGCATCGTAGTGCCCACGACATTCATCGAGATCATCTGATTTCTTGCCATTCTTGTCGAGATGCGCATACATTCCAAACCCATCCAAGGCATAGCCGATCATTGGGGCATGGCCGTCGGCTTGGGCAATCTCTTTGCTATGACCTGTCGCAGCGTGATAGTGATAGCCGACATGCATATTGACGTGTCCCCCAGCGTCGTCGAACGGCGCGATTGTGTGCGCCGCAATAATCGCGTGAAGGGGCGCGGGCGCTTCAAAATTGACGCCATTAAAGGCGAGTCCAACGGGGGCGTGGCCGAGGCGCGTTGATTGGGAGCGATAGACTGGGTTCACGGGAATCACATAGACCTTAATCGTCCCCTTCCAATCATCGACCTCGGGAGGAACTGCAACAACATGATTATGATAGCGAGGGTCTACATTGGGGCGAGCCGCCAACTCAAAGGCCTCTCGGGTATCCGTCACTTTGATGCTGCCGTCTTCGCGGACTAAATTCCACTCACGATCCTTGTAGAGTTCACCAATATGGGCGACAAATTCTCCATCGACGTCGTAGGCGTGACCATCTTTAATCCAAATCCCCCCCTTATCTTTGCCGTCAGTGACGTGCCTTGGAGCCCATGGTCCCGCCTTATGCTCGGAGGGGACGGCCTTGAGGGTGATGACATAGCACAGCGTCTCAGTCCCATCCGGGAGCCTTCTAAGCTCTTTTTGGATCGGCTTTACGAGGTTCTCGGCAATGAAGTAGGCAGGATTCACAGGCTGAACAACGGCCAAAGGAACGTCTCTAGCTTTGGGACGAAGGACGAAGATGGCCCCGCCGAGTAAGGCAATAACAGTCGCCGTTGTGATGACAATCTTCAAAACACTCATTGTTCGCCTCCTGGCCTTTTGTCTCGTTGGAGCGGCCCCAAATAGCTCTTCATCAACAATGAGCGCCCTGGGGATTTCCTCGCTACGAACGAAGCATTCTCAATTCTGTCCTCAAGCTCATGGACATCACTCACTCAACATGTTAGCATGCTAACACAATGAAAAGCCAAGACAAGCCATTACTTCATCTCTTTATGCATATTGGCCATCTCTTAGAGGCTGAGCTGCGTCGTGAGCTGGCCCTTATTGGAGTCCAACACGGTCAAGCCAGGGTGCTCGTCAACCTGCTGCAACGAGGGTCTTTGAGCCAAGCTGAGATAGCTCGGGCCTTGTCAATCAAGCCGGCCACGGTCACCAATATGCTCACCCGCATGGAGCAAGCCTCGTTCATTGAGCGACGAGCGCATCCTCAACATGGTCGTAAGAAGCTCACAAGCCTGACCAAAGCTGGAGTCGGCGCCGCTCAGAAGGTCTTGGCTGTTTGGCAATCCATTGAAAGCAAGCTCTTCCAAGAATTAGAGAACAGCGAAAGAGAGGCCATGAGGCCCTTTCTAGAACAAGTTCTCAGGAACCTCGGAGGGAAGCCTCCGCAATGGACCCCAAAGCAAGACAAGAACCGCAAGTAGAGAGTCAGCTTGACGACAAGACAAATGAAAGCCGAACGTTTAAACTACCGGCGTTAACATTCTAAATCCCATGAAGGACGATCCATGAAACTGACACTTAAATCACCAATCATTCATGTTGCCGCAACGCTTCTCGCGTTAAATTTGGTCGCTTGTGAGGACCCCTCAGACAAGGTCACTTCCGCCAAAGTGAACGACGCCAAGAAGGCCAAGAAGGTTGAGGGGAAAGCCCTCGATTTCAATCAGGACAGCGGCTCTGTTGAGTTTACCGGTTCAAAGGTCTCCGGAAGTCACAGCGGCGGTTTCAAGGGCTTCAAAGGGAAGATCATCGTTGTCGAAGAGAAGCCCGAGAAGAGCTACTTCACCGTCACAATCGATATGGACACGACCTTCTCCGACTCTGAACGCCTCACAGGACATCTGAAAAGCCCTGACTTCTTTGATACCAAAGCTCACAAAGAGAGCAGCTTTGAGTCGACAGAGATCAAAAAAGATGGCGATAAATATTCGGTCACAGGAAACCTCAAGCTCCACGGAGTGACAAAGTCGATCACCTTCCCTGCGACCGTCGCTTTGACAAAAGAGAAGGTCGAATTGAATTCGGAATTCTCCATCAACCGAAAAGACTTCGGCATTGTCTACAAGGGCAAGACCGACGACTTAATCAGAGATGGCGTCGTGATCCGACTGAAGTTCAACGTCAAGCGCTGAAAACGCTTCGTTGACACGCAATTTAATAAGAGGCTGTTGTGCAAAAAGAGCATGACAGCCTTATTTTATGGACCGAGCTGATCCCCTCAGTACTGATCGATCATGAAGCTGAGGGTTTCACATCCTCAGTCACAGTGGCCTCAACGGTGTCAATAGCCTCAGCCTTTGGCTTCATAAGCAACAGTAACTTGCCGTAATTTTTGGGTTGAGGATTGAACTCGGCGATCATCGTTATCAACTGCTCTCGCGCAATCATTTCTACTTTATTGGACTCCGCTAATTCGAGAGCAGACTTCGTAAACTGATTGTTGGTGACCACCGCGGTCTTTGCGCACTTCCAATGCTGCTTCGCCGCGACGACCTCTTGCACCGCAGAGTTGTTTACCGGCTTACTATAGAGCTTCGTTTGAATCACCATCCGCTCGCCAGCCTTGATCGCGATCACATCCGCCCCCTGATCTCCCGAGCGCGGCGTCTCCTCAACCTGAAAGCCCAAGCACTCGTAAAACATCCCAATCAAAAGCTCGAAGTTGAATGGATCCATGAGGTCAATCTGCTCGATAGAGATATTAAATCCTCCTTGATCATCCTTAACTCGCTGAAGGTCTTTCTCGAAGGCCTCAAGCTTCAGATCTTCTCGGGCTTTCTTTAGCTTTGCTAAAACAACCCCACTGCTTGCTTCCCGTCCCTGGTCTAATTCAATTTGTCTTAAAAATGGCAAATCAAAGACATCGTTTGCACCCAAAGGATTCAAGGTTGCATAAACGTCAATCACGGACTGTTCATTCATGACCGAGAGATTCTCTAAACGGCACTTGAAGGCATCATAGTCTCGAATGAGCACGCAAGCCTGAATGAATTGATTCCGATATTGAGGATCTAAGTCAAAATCATTCTTTTGGAATAAACGCCCAAACAAATCCAATTCACTCTGGGGAACCTCCGCCTTCGACCGAGTCCCAACGCTTACTCGCTCAAGGAAAGGCTCGGCATATTCCCGAATGAGCCGAAGCAGCTTGGCCCGCTCGGTTGGACGCCCTTTCCAACGACCGGGAAGGTACGGCTCAACCTTCTCCGAGAAAAGATAAACACTCAGATATCGCATCCCCACCCACAGGGAACCTAAAAACAGATAGATAAATGGCAAGATGACTAACGCAACAAGAATGTTCTTAAAAAGAAAATAGTAGGCAGTCACTGCCACAAGTAGCAGAGCAACAGCAATATCGGCCCGGAAGACTTTCAATTTTAGTGAATCAAACCCCCTCAAGGCATCTTGTTCCTCTGTCTCCCGTCCAATAGCGACCTTCAGTGGGTCTAATCCAAGGGTCAGACCACGGCAAGCACAGTATCCACTCTGAATAAACCTATGTATCCCGCAAAGAGTGCAATAACGCAGCGCCTCAGAGTTTTCAATTCTTGGGATCTGGAGCTTGCTCTGAAAGAAAGAGCGCCCGACCCCTAAAGCAGCCTTACTGCTGCGCCCGAGGGTCCTAGATTTAGTACCAAGTCCCCGTGGGACATAGACAGACGAAAGACAATCACCGCAGCGAACGCGAGTCCCCGCCAGACGCACAGGGACAACTAAACCCGCGCCGCAGGCTAGGCATAAAAAACTCTTTTCTAATTTCGCCATCAATCCATTCCGACTAAGACTTTGATTGTTGAAATAGGGGTGATCGGCCCCAAGCGCTTCCCAAGACCAATAAGACTCTCTCGCCCTTCAAATCTTACTATATCGGCATCAGTCGAGAAGAGGAAAGTCCCCTAAACAAATAAGTATCTTGCTCTTCAAAAAAGAGAGGTCCTTTAGCGCGTCGCAATGTGTTCCTTGATGCCGTAAAGTGTCGTTAACTAAATAGAAGGGAGTGATTCGACGAGGTTCGGCTTCTATCACTTGGGTTCCTATTATCCGGCAATTCCCCGAATGAACACGCGCAGCTGTTAGCTTTAGCGATAATTGTCCGAAAAATCGTTACGCCCTTACTCTCCACCACTGAAAGTGGGGGGGATAGCAATTCCAATTTAGAGAGTATGTACCTTGCTAACATCCTGCAGGTCCCTAAAAACCAACGATACAAACCAATGAGAATCACCACCTCGTATATAGGCGAGGCGCACAATGAGTCCTAAAGACTGCATTAAAGAACTCAATACAGCTTGGGTAGCGAAGGGTCTCAGGTGCTCTATCCTAGGTCCAGAGCACCCCGGGCAGAGCTACACCCTGGAATTTGAATCGAATGAACTGGCAGGGACCATCTCGCTCTGGGACAATGGATATCTGGACGCCATCATTCTTCACAAAGACAGCAACAAAGTATTCAATGAGCACTACCGACTGAAAGACAAATCAGAATTCAGAGAGGCTACGGCTGAAATATACGCCAAGCATTTTGACGCTCAATAGCAAGGCAGCAGATCAATTAGGAACCAATAGCCCCGAGCAGCTCCAGGTATTCTCCTGACACAGAGTAGCTCAGTAGATCTTTCATCATTTGGTTATTCTCTAATTGACGCTGTACGTCCTCTGTCGTCGCCCCGAGGCTTCCCCCGAGCAGAACATTGGTCTTGAACTGCGCCTCCGCTGCGGGATAACTTCCCCCAGCCAACAACATGCCAGCCCGCGCCGCCGTCAAGTCTAAGACCTGAGCCACCCGACCGAAATCAAAGCGCGTGCGCTGCTCCCATAGCTCTTCGGCTAAAGGCGCCACCCGACGCTTCAACTCAGGTTTCAATTGTTTCGAGAGCATCCCGGCCGCCACTTTAATCTGACCAGCGCTATCATTCGACTCTTTAATCAATTGAGCGGTTAAAGCCTCGGCCACCATCTTCACAAAGCGATAAAGCCCCGCCGAGCCATGCTTCGGAACAAAATCATAGCCTCCATAAACCGGCGCTAACTGCCGCCCAAGGGTAAAGAGTATCTCTCCGTCGCTCAGCCCCTCAAAGGCCGCAGGGCCCATCATCATGAGGGCCTTGTCCGCCGAACGCTCAATGACAATCTCAGGACGACGCCAGGTGGGCATCCAGTAGATATCTAATTCGTCTCTTAAATTGAAGAACTCAACAACGCGCTTCACCAACTCGGAATAGGGTTGATCTTGGCTGTCGATGTCCATGAGGTTCTGGCGCTTTAAGCCATAGGGTTTCAAATCGGAGGGGTAGAGCAAACGCGCCCAAGGCCCGAGGAATTTGAAGATCCTCCCTAAAGTCGCAGGCACCTCAGCGTGCAGTAACAGCTTGAAATACAATTGATCTTGAATTCCCTGGGGGAAATCTGGAGCGTGCTTTAAGTAGCCATTTAAGACCCGCAGCTCATCCGAACTCGCGGCCCTGAGCACCGCCAATGAATGCAATGTTTGTATATAGGAAAGGTTTTTCCCTGTCCCCTGGAACACTGCGCCACAGGCCCGATAGCAGCCCACTCTTAACGGCACCTCGGCGAGCCAACGACGATGCGTCTCCAAAGCCTTTGCCTCATCGCCAACTTCCACATAAAGTCGCGCCAGCGCCCTCCGCGCCTCCTTCTCTTCAGGGGAACTCTGAATCACCTGTTCGTATTCGACAATCGCCTCTCTGCGATTCTTGAACTGCTTCCATAGCAGCTCGGCCCGCTGCAGCCGGAAGGTCGCCGCTGTATATTCATCCGCCGAACGACCAATCGCATCGATGAGATAGCGATCCATAGAGACAAAGTCTCCAAGTTGACCCAATAGGCGAATCAATGAGTCGAGGGTCTTCGCGTCGTCTGGGTTCGTCTGTATCGCGTTTTCAAAACAAACCCGCGCATACTCCATGTTTCCCAAACGATCGCGACTGAGACGCCCTAGGGACGCCCAGAGGTAGCTTGCCTCTAGAGGGTTGGCCTCTAAATCGATGGCGCGCTTCAACTGCTGCCCCGCCTCTGGCCAACGATTATTATGTCCGTAAATCTCCGCCAAACGCTTCGCGGCCCCAGACTGGTGCGGGCCGATTTGCTCAAGCGCGGCGAGGAGCATGGTGGTGCCTTGGATGGCGTCTCGGTAGTTTTGTGTGTAGAGGTCGGCGAGTTGAACTAAGGCCTCACCTCGGTACAGGGACTCAACCCCCGGGGCGGAGAGCACCTGCTCGTAACACACCCGTGCGCCGTCCACGTTGCCCTGTTGGAGCAGCAGGCTCGCATACTGTAATCTCGCCCCCGCGTGATCAGCGTTCTGCTGAAGCGCACGACGGTAGAGTTCCAAAGATCGATCGATTTGCCCGACCTCCTTCAGCGCCAAGGCCAAGGACAGCTCATGCGCTGCCCGGGCCACAGGAATCCTCGTTCGTTGTACCAACTTTTCAAAGAGACTGACAGCCGATTCCCAACTGCCTTGCTCTAACATACTTTGTCCGAGGTCCTCAAGTGAAGCCAAATGCTCAGGCTGATACTCTAAAGCCCGACGAAACGCCGCCGATGCGTCATCGAAAAAGCCCAATTTCTGACAAACGACCCCATAAGCGTGGAATAAATCAGCGCAGCGATCCGCATCATCACCAAACTGCCGACTCCTCATAACCCCCTTGAAATAAGGCAGCGCAAGCTCCCATTCCTCCAGGGCATAATGGAGTTCCGCCAACCCCGCCAGCGCCATAAAACAACTGGCGTCCAGCATGAGCACACCCTCTAAGTGCGCTCGGGCGTCCTCGAAATTCTCGATCTCCTCCCGACAAATATCCGAGGCTAACAACAAAGACTCGATCTTGCGTTGTCGATCCTGCTCAATATCTCCCAGGGTATCCAAGGCCTCCAATCTCTCCTCGACAGTCTCTGGCTCCGGCGGTCCCTTCGCCAAACCCCAAAGCGCGGGGACACAAGTCTCGTCATGGGTTAAGGCCTGACGAAACAAGACTCGCTGCGCTTCGTCATTCTGACCCGGCTCGAACTCCGTCCAGGCAATCTCCGCGAGTAAGGCCGCTTTCTTCGAAGGATCCGTCGTCTTCGACTCCTGATTTTTCAGCGCTCGAACCAACTCGGCCCGCAATTGATTGGCCCGAAAGAACTCCACGACAAAGCTCAGTTGCTCCGGCTGAACCAGGGGATGCTGCATCAGCTCATCAATGTAGGTCCGGGCCTCAACCCCACGACGGAGTCGGAGGTTCATGACCCCCGCCATCTCTTCCAAGTAGCCACAATACGACGGGTCGTCCTTATCCGTTTCAGTCAACAAGCGCTGCAAGCTCTGAACAACACCCTCCCAATATTCCATAGTCCGACAGGTCTCAAGCTTATAACGCAGCAGTTCAACATTCGTCGGATCCAAACCAAGCGCTGGATCAATCGCCGTCGTCAAAGCCTTCTCCGGAGAACGAAGCCCCTCAGACCAAATCTTGGCGAGCTCTAGGTAGAGGCCGATCGCGGTCGGCACGTCCTTCGCTCCTAAAGCCTGACGCGCCAAGACCTGAGCCAATTTCTCGTGGGCTCCTAAGTCGCTGTAAATCCGCGCCATGGACGATAAAGCCTCGGCATCATCAGGGTCTGTCGCCAATATTTTTTGGTAAATCTCAAGGGCCTTGTCCTCGCGAAACAGAGAGTCTTGATAGATCAGCGCCATACGCTTCTCAATCGCCAACTGATCCTTCTCGCTACTCGACAGGCTCTTTAACTCCGCCAAGGTCGTCACTAAATCGGCAAAACGACTCTGCTCCTGCTGAACCCTGGCCAAGCCAACATACGACTCTTTATGTCGCAACTCCAAGCGACACGCTGAAGAATAATAATTCTCCGCCCGCCCCAAACGGCCAAGCTCATTCTCGGAGATTGTCCCGCACTCCATGTTCAATTCGTAGAGCTTCTCGGCGTCCGTCAACTCTCGGATCGACCGATCGAGAACCTTGACCAACTCGTCCCAAAACTCGAAGAGATAAAGCAGTCTTTTTAAATGTGCGAGGGCATCCAAGTTCGTCGGATCAAGCTCGTGGGCCTTGCGATAAAATCTTAGAGAATCATCCGGCGCCGAGAGGGTTTCCTCGACTAAGACAGCAAGCCTCAACCAAAGCGCTGTCCCCTCTGCGCCCCGACGCGTCGCCTCGACGACAAGCACATCTTTCAATCGAGTAAACTGCCCAAGCTCTTCAAGCAACTGAATCAACTTCTGAAAAGCCTCAGCCCGAACGGGCTCTTCTAAAGTGCCCGTCAATAAATTCTCATAGACGTCCGCCGCCAAATCTGTTCGCTTCAGGCGCTCACAGAGTAACTCACCACGCTCAAGCAGGTATTCAATCCAACGCTCCGAGTCATG
>JARGOJ010000028.1:0-11792 GCA_029210225.1 Planctomycetota bacterium | reverse complement strand
CTCGGCCCCCGTCTTTAATATGTTCGCCAAATCATCCCAGCGCTCAAGATCCTCAAGACATGGCCTCAATCGCTGGACAAAGGCCTCTTTGTGACTCTTCTTGACCTCGTCTAATCCCGTCTCATACGCCGAGACCGCAAACAACACCTCACCCATACGCTCATAGACTTTGCCCAGTCTTAAATAACACTCTCCAGCGCGCCCCATTCTATTGAGCGTGCGACGCTTCTCCAAACACCGCGTCACCGTGCCCCAGTCCTCTTCACTTTGCGCAATCGTCTCTAATTCTTCAAGCGCCTCCAAATGGCCATCGTCAATCTCTAACAGCTTCTCAAATGACGCCTTGGCCGCGTCCTTTGCCTCCCATTTCAAAGCCAAGCGACCAGACTGTTCAAAATATCGAAGCGCCTCCGTTTTATCGGAGATCGCAATCGCGTGAGACTGATAAACATCAATGAGGGGCTCCATCTCGTCCTCGTGGCAGAGCCCCATTAACAACTCCACGGCCTCCGAACGATGCTTCGCAATGGCAAAAGCCCGTTGCGCCAAGTCAATAGCTCGCTCCCGAGAGCCTTCGTCGTCAATTAATTGTAAGGCTCGCGCCGCCTCAATCAACCAATCGTATGACTCCTCGCCGAGAATCCCGTCACTCTGCGCCAACGCCCTCTCAACAAGCTCGGCCATACCAGACCAATCTTCCAATTGCCGCTTGCAACGCAGCAAGCCAGCGAGCGCTCGGTGATCTCCAGCATCCGCTTCAAAGAGTTCGCTCCAAACGTCCACCGCAGAATCCAACGCCTCCAGTCGATCTTCTAATAAAGCCGCACGCTCAATTCTTAACGCCCGCTGACGCCTGGGGTCATTGACAACCTTTAATTGATCCGCCAGCAGCTCCGCGACACTCCCAAAGCGCTCGTCGGCCTTCAACAACTTGGATAAGCCATCGTATGCGTCGAGCAAGCGCGGAAACAATTTAATCGCTTCCCGATAGCAATCTTCTGCAGACCCTAATTCGTCGAGGTGATCCTGATAGAGGTCTCCAAGGCGACTGAGAACAACTCCTTTTTGAGTCTTATCCTCAACAGCCTTTACTTCTAAAGTCCAAATGCGCGCTAATTCATCATAATTGTCTTGGCTCTGATAAATTCTGGCTAAGCGACGAATCGCCCCCAAGTGAAAAGGGTCCACATAGAGTGACAATTCATAGGACTCCATAGCGTCATCGAGGCGATTCAACTCTTCTTCAAGAATCAATCCTCGCTGATAACTCAACCAAGCCCGACGCTCTAAATCTTCCTCAAGAGGAATGGCGACTTCCTGCACCTCTTCAAGACGCTTCCAACGTCCTAAAACACGCAGCGGACGCTGAATTCCTATCAGCGCACTTTCATCACGTCCGTCTAATTCAAGAGCTCTCTCAAAGCAATGACAGGTCCCCTCAGAATCCTCAAGCTTGCCTTCATAAATCATGGCCTGCTCTTGCCAAAGCCTCCGCGCCTCATCCTCTTCGCCATCTTCCTCGGCCCTCTCGGCCCGCTCTTCCAAAAGTCCGACAAGGCTCTCAAAGCGTCCTCGACGCCTCAAAAAGCCTTCGTAAGCAGTGAAGACCGTCGTATAAAGCGGCGATTCTGCAGCCTCCTTGAATAACTCAAAGACTGACTTATAAGCCTCGTAGGCCGCGTCTAAATCAAAGACGACTTCTTCAAAAATGCGCGCCTTTCTCAGGCGTAATTGAACCAGCCAATCCTGAAGCGGATCCTGTTCTTCAAAGAGCCCCAGCTCCTTTTCAATCGTCTCTAAAGCATCCCCGTGACGTCCTTCTCGCTCAAGGATTTGAAGCAAGCCCGACAAGGCCTGCTGATTCTCGGGATGAATTTCAAGTAAGCGCTGATAGGCCGGAACCGCCCGCGCCGCGTCATGCAAGACGCGGGTCGCTAAATCAGTCACTAACTCCAACAGCTCTTCTTCTTTATCCGACTCCAATTCACAGGCAAGCGCTCGCTCTAGCCATCGTAAACGCTTTGAAGGATTCTCTTTGAACAATTCAATCAGCGAAAAGAGAGTCTTCAAATCTCCTGGGACAAGCTCTAGCTTTGCCTCCAGCGCCTCCGCTCCCGAGCTGCGATAGTTCGGCCCCAACTCCAAGGCGAGGGCGGCCCACTCTTCCAGGTCCTTCAATCGGTCCTCTTCAGAGAGTCTCGTATCAAGCTGCCGACTCTTCAACGCCTCAATTAAAGCCCCCTTAGATGACCCGCGACGCCTCGCCTGCACCCTTAGTTCAAGGGCCACCGATGCGTCCTCGCAGCCCTCTTCAATAATCTCCAACAGCTCCTCAACGAGCGCGGCGCACTCCTCCGGATCTCGCTCCAACTCTAATCGTGCGATCTCTAAGAGGCGCGGCCTTCTCTCTTCGTCGGAGAGCAAGCGAGACTGCGCCTTGAGCGCCTTCGCGAGGCTCTCCGAACCAGGGCTATCCCGCTCAATCTCAACCCACAAGTCTAGAAGTTCAGGACTCCCCGGACCAAAGCGAAGCGCCGATTCAATATAGGAGCGAGCCCTCGCTCCATCTTTCAATTGACGCCAAGTCAAGAATGAAGCACGCTCGAAGAGATGCTGTGATTGATCCCCGCTGTCAGATAAACGCGCCGATCGCAACAACAGATCGACCAAGCGCTCATAATTCTCTGCGGCCTCGAAGATTTTTGTAAGACGCCCCAAAGACTCGATGTCCCCTGCTCTCAATTGAAGCGCCGTCTCATATTCGACCGCCGCGTCCTCAGGACGATTCAATTTGTCCTCAAGAACCCGTCCTCGCTCTAGAACAAAGGCGTGCTGCTGATCTAAATCTCGACAGCGCTCCGCTTGCCAACGCAAAGTCTTTAAGAGCCCCTCGTAATCTTCCAGAGTATTCTGCAAGGACTGCATTCGATTCAGAATGACCGGGTCTCCATCGCTCTCCTGCCAAATGCTCTGTAAGACAGACAAGGCCGCAAAATTCTCGCCTCGCTTCTCCTCGAGGTCCGCCAATCTCAAACCTAGAGAGACGCGTTCAGAGGCGTGATGGATGTCGCTCCAACGGGCCCGCAATATAGCCGCGAGCGCCGTCCAATCTTTTCGGAATTCATGCACTTCGGCGAGGTGCAAGCGCGCCATTTCGTCTTTGGGAACAAGAAAGTAAGCCCGCTCCAAGTACTTCGCGGCGCGGTCTAATTCGTCGAGGTCCCAAGCGACAATCGCCGCCTTTCGATAAATGCGGGAGACGTAGTCCCCAAAACGCTCGGGTAAAACGGGGCGTGACGAATCATCCTCGTCGGTCGCCCCCACCTTATGGCCGTAGCAAAGACATGCAACAAGCGCCTCAAGCTCACTCAGAGGATAGCCAGAGGTATCTCCACGAAGCGACTTTAAATCGTATTGCTGGGCCTTCTGCCCGCGCTCTTCAAAGGCTTTCTGGAGAAGCGGTCCATTGTCTAATTTGCCTTCTTTACCACCTGGAGCTTTATTCCAAGGCACAGGACCGAGGCGCTCTAGATACTCAAGCTCGCGCTCACACATCTCCAAAGCCCGGCCCCGACGATTCAAGGTCCAAGCCAGTCTCTGAAGGCTACGCATCGCGGCGAATGAGCCAGGACAAATCTCGAGGATTTTCTCCCATTGAGCAAAGGCCCGGACTGAGTCCTCTCCCTCTTGCTCCAGCAGCTCCGCTAATTCTCCCCGTAACTCCGCTTCCTCCGCCGCGTCACAAAGCTCACAGCGTCGCTCAACGACCTCGACAAACCTTAATTCTTCGCCGCTCACCTCAACCACTGTTCTCAATGATAAAAACAGCGCTTTCGACTCCGGATAAACCTCCAAACCTCTCTCTAACCACGACTCTGCCATGTTTAGATTGTCAGTAGCTACATGCAATCGACTGACTCGGGAGGTCAATTCTTCCACTTCTTTTTGATGGTCATTCGTCTTGTCTTGCCGCGCCTTAAGCAATAGCCACTGCAAGTCTGTCTCGCGAGTCAATAAGATGAGCCGGTCATCCCCTGCTTCTTCAGCGAGACTGCGAAGCCGCTCGACAAGCTCACGGGCTTTAGGATTCTCCCGCTTCGTCCATTCTTCGAGGACCTTCTCAAGCAGTTCACACGCTTCAGCCCGTCGCTCTAATCGCTCAAGAATGACGCTCTTCTGCAAATAGACATCAAGCCGGTCCTCCCCCTCCAGAAGCTCCACTAATTCGTCGAGGGTAATGAGCAGCCGAACATCTTCGCCGCAGTCCTGCTGTAGCTTCGCCAGACGCCGACGTAGTTCAATATCCTCAGGTCGATAGCGCGCCAATTGCCGGAGACATTCCATAGCTCCGTGGCGCTCTCCGCGCCCTTCATCGACCTCAACTTGCTCCAGTAAAAACTCACAGCGCTTGTCTTCGGTTGCGCTATGTTCCGCCGCCCGACTTAATAGCCGGCTCAAGTCTCCTCCCCGCCCCAAGCCCTGATATAGTTCTCTTAGAGAGGAGATTGCGTTTTCATCTTGAGGGAAACTCTGGAACACTGCCTCGAAGATTTCAAGGGCGCCAATGTCATCTTTTAATTCAGTTTTTAAAAGGGTGCCACGCTCGACCATGCTCTCTCGGCGCGCCTCTTCTTTGGGGGATCCGAGAACTTTCAAGGCCAAATAATCCCTGACACTCTTCCAGTTCTTCTCGGAGCGCTCAAGCTTCAATATAAGCTCAAGCGCTTCCTCCTCAACAGCTGATAGGCGGCCCTCATCGGCGAGAACATCGCCCGCGGTCCAGCCAAGAGCTTTGGTCCAATAAAGCCGAGCCTTCTCTAAATCTTTGCTCTCATAGCACTCCGTTCCGAGTTCCATGAGTGCTCCTTTGGCCCGCGCCGAGCCAGGGACGATTTGAGCCGTCAAACTCATGAGCAAACGCTTCTCTTCAATGCTCCCGTCATCTTTGAGAATAGGCGGCAATGCGTCAATTGCGACGCACTCAGGGTCGCCGAATTCGAGCACCTTGAAGTAGAGGTCCTTGGCCTTCAAAATGTCTTGGGGCTCGTGATGGTGATAAATCAATGCGGCTTGGCGAAAGGCTTCTTCTTTCTCAGGAGCGAGGTTCGCATCGATAGCGATCTCCTCATAGAGCTTCGCCAGGGACGACCAGTCATGAGATTCAATGTAAAGCTGTTTCAATGCGCTCAGCGCCGCTTCATCACGAAAGTCCCGTTCAAGAATTTTTAAGAAGTGAGCTTTACCCGCTTCTCCATCATTCTTTTCTCTCCAACGGAGCTGCCCTAATCGCAATTGCAATTCAACGAAGCGGGCAGGACCGACTCCGGCCTCCACTTCTTTTTCAATGAATGAAATGAGTTCATCAGTCTCCTCAGCAGGATCGAGCAATCCTGCGAGTCCTCGCAATGCTCGAATGTCTCCGGGAAAGCTCTCTAGAACAGACCGATAGGCTTGGCTGGCTCGCTTCGTGTCTTCGAGTTCTACAAGGCGTTCTGCCAAGCGAAGCAAGACGGAGCGGCGACGTTGATTGGATTCTTCAGCCTGCGCCAATCGCAGCGTCGACTCAAAGAGCGCCTCTGGCTCACCCAAAGAATCGAGAACCTGATTCAATTCGCGCAGGGCTCGGCACGACCCTGACTCCGAGGCCTTCTCAAACCAGACCCGTGCCTTTTGAAGATCTCCAGCGTTCTCCTGCAGCTCGCCAATACGAAGCGCCAAGCGATCTTTCTCTCGACCTTCCCGCAGTTCATACTCACGGGTGAGGGACCCCAATAACTCGGGGATATCCTTCTTCTCCACCGCCATAATTTGCAGCCAGTGAAGAGCTTCAAATGCTTCTGAGTCGGAGGCCAGCGCCGCGTTAAAGTAGCGGCGGGCTCGCTCAACGTCTTCTAATTGCTGAAAGCAGAGAACCCCGGCTTCAATGAGATAGCCTGCCCGTCGCTTGGGGTCGACGCTTCGAACTCGGTCGGCGGCCCTCTTCAATAGATTCAGTCGGCGCTTCCAGTTCCGCGAGCGACGTTCGAGAAGCAACGCATCTTCGACCCACTCAAGGCGCTCAGGAACAAGAGAAACAGCCTCCGAAAGTAATTCTCGACCTTTCTCAAAGTCGCTTAGTTCCCAGCCTCGCAAAAGCGCTTCTTCTCTTAATAAAAAGCCTCGTTTAATCCGTTGCTCATCGTCGGCCAAACTAAAGAAAGCATTGCGTCTCTCTTCGAGTACCCCGACCAATTCTTCGGGACGTTCAGCGTGACGCAAGAGGCGTATTTTCAGGTCCATCAATGGAAGATCGCCAGGGCGAAGTTCCAGCGCCTTTTCAACCTCCTTCATCGCCGCTTTCACTTTGCCAAGGAAGCGCGCCAACACTTCCCCTCGCCGCGCCAACAACGAGGCTCTCAGGTCTTGATCTTCTGCGTGATCAGCGGCCGCGGACAGGGCTTCTTGCAATTGAGGATAGAGGGCTCGGCGCTCGTAAAAATCAATGAGTAGATTGTGATTATCGAGGCCGTCGGGGTCGGCAGACCGCGCTTGTTTAAAGCAATTCTCAGCGTTTTCGTCGTCCTTTAGTTGATCGCGATAAATCAATCCGCGCCGACGCTCAATAGCGGCCAGCCCCGACTTGACAGCGCCAGAGTATTCTCCTCCTCGTTCAAGGTCGGAGAGGGCCTCACGCCACTCGCCGAGGTTTTCATGAATGGACGCTCGGGCGAGCCAGAGATCGCCATTTTTAGGATCTTTCTCAATCGCTTTATTATAACTATCTAAAGCGTCCCTCGGCCGCTCTAACAGCTCTCTATCTAACTGAGCTTTTTCAAGGAGTACAAGGCAGCGCTGTTCGTTATTGTCACAGTATTCTACGAATTGGCCGAGGGCGTCGGAGAGGGCTTGAGTTCGGCTTGACTTTCGATAGAGAGCAATCAGTCTTTCGAGGACCTCAACATTTGTAAATTGGTCATGACAGGGTTCGAGGAGACTGAGGGATTTTGTGGGGTTATTCAATTTCTCATCGGCGAGTTCGGCGGCGTCGAGGACCAGCCTTCGAATTCTGTCCGCGAGTTCATCACTGGGATTCGATTGATATTCAATTTTCAGTGATTCGGAGGCATCTTGGAGAAGGACGAGGAGTTCTTCGTGCTTGCTGAGTAGGGCGAGGACTGAGCGTAGGGGGTCTAGGGCGTCTTGATCTTTGGGGTCAATCTCGTGGGCTCTTTGGAAGCAAAGCTTCGCTTTTTCGAGCTGTCCTCCTTCGCGGTGGAGCCGTCCTAATTCAATTTGAAGAATTCGCTCTTCGCTGGGGTCGGCGATATCAATGAGCGCTTCGAGGGCAACTCTGTATTCTGGGCCTTTGAGGGAGCGGGCGACATTGACATAGGCGCGGGTTGCTTCTTCATTTCCTGGGAGGATCTCAACGGTGTGTTTCCATAGTTCTAACAGCGGTCCTTTGTCGTCTTTATCGAGCTTCTCATCGTAGAGTAGATTGAGACGACGTGAGATTCCAAGGACCTTTTCGGAGTCGGCTAAGAGTGATTTTTTGAAGTAAAACCAGATCTCATTGAGTTTGTCTTGGTGTTCTAAAACAGTGACTAATTGCTCGAAGGCTTCTTCATCCGTCGGGTCCTGGCTGAGGACATCATCGAGGAGCGCGAGGGCTTCTTTGTCGCGGTCCTTGGCTAAGTAGGCCGTGACGAGTTCTTTTCGGATGGCGAGTTTGCGTTGGTATTCGGAGATATGGCGGCTGATTTCTCGGAGCACCCAGGCTTTGTCGAGGTCATCACCGTCTTTTTCTTCGGTGCTTAGTAGATCTTCGAGGATTTGAATGACATTGTCGGCTTCGGGGTCGATGGCCCAGGCATCGCGGAGGACGTGAATGGCTTGTCGCGGCGAGTCGAGCTTGTCTCTTAGCAGGCAGCCGAGTTTGCGTAGGGCAATGGCTTTGAGCTTGCCGTCGGTGAAGTATTCGGCTTGGCGGCGGAGGGTTGAGGCCAGGTGATTCTGGTGATCGGTCGATTGGTAGAGGCGCTCGAGGGTTTCCAGGGCCTCTTTTCGCTCTCCACCATTTTGATCGATGAACTCCCAGGCTTCTGCGGCCCCGAGGCTGTCTCCGAGGGCTTCTTCGCGGAAGTGTGCTAGGCGTTGGTAAAGCTCAAGTTGCTTGTCTTTATTGGGGCAGAGCTTGGCTTGTTGTTCGAGAAGTTGTCCCCACTGGGCTTGTTCCCCGGCGCCGTCGGCGAGGACCATCAGCCGTTCGAGGGTCGGAATATCCCCGGGGACGCCGTCGAGATAGAGTTTTAGGGCTTGTTGTTCGAGTTCGGGGTTGGGGCGGGGTGTTTGGTAGAGGAAAGCGCGTTGTTTTTGGAGTTCTAAAAAGTGCTTTTCTTGGTCTTTGTTGTCGGATTTCAGTTCTTTGTTGAGGACCTCAAGGAGAAGGTTGAATTCCTGCCAATCTTCGTTGATACGGGCGATACGGGCGAGTCCTAGGCGGGCGCCCACATCATTGGGGTTCACTCCCAAGACGCCTCTATAGGCTGCGGTGCTTCCTTCGAAGTCTTTGCTTTGTTCGCGGAGGCTGCCGAGCTCGGCAAAGATGGCGCTGCGCTCCTGATCGTTTAGTTCGAGGTTGGCCATTTGGTGTTGAAGGAAGGAGATCTTGGCTTCTGGGCCAGGGTCTCTTTTGTCGTAGATCTTTTCGAGGAGGGTGAGGGCTTTGCGGGATCTGGGATTTTCTCCCAGGACCTTTTGAATTTCTTCTTCGGCTTTTTTGAGGGAGCTTGGGTCTTGGAGTTTTTTGCTGTAGAGGTCGGCGAGGTCGAGGGTCATTCGATGGCGATCGCTGCGAGAGCGATTTTTCCGGGATCCTATGGCGAGGACCTGTATTTGTAGGTCGTCCTTTTTATTAGCGATAGCGAAGCTGCGAATGCGCTCGAGTTTTTTGAGGTCGGCGATGCCGTTTTTGAGGGCGAAGGAGAAGGCGACGGCGGCGTTGCGTGGGTCGCGAAGCTGTTCATCGAAGACGAGGGCGGCGCAGAAGTGGTAGAAGCCGGCGTCCCGGGTCCCTTTAAATTTGATGGCGAGTTTTTTGTATATGCGAACGAGTTCGTTCCAGCGTTTTTTCTGCCGGCATAGGTTTTCAGCTTTGACGAGTGTTTCTTTGCGGCTTGGATCTTCGTCGAGGGCGAGTCGGTAGGACTCGATGGCTTTGTATGTGTCTTTCAGGGAGTTTTCGTAGAGCTCTGCGATTTCGACGTAGAGCCGCGCTTTTTGTTTTTTGTCTTGAGGCGTTTTCAGCTGGAGTTGAAGGGCGTGGAGGATGCCTTTGTGATTTTTGCGCGATTCTTCGAGGGCGCGCAGGGCTCTTAGGGCTTTGCTGTTTTGTTTGAGTTTTAGAAAGCTCTGCTCATAGAAGTGGGCGGCTTTATCGAGGTTTTGGAGGCGTGTTTCGGCGATGACTCCGGCTTCGAAGAGAAGGAATTCGCAGCGCTTTGGTTTCGCGTGCTTGATGGCAGTATTGTATTGCCTCAGGAGCTCGGGCCATTTTTTGGAGCGCGTGAGGAGATCTCGCACGGCGTCGAAGGCCGACTCGCTCTCGGGTTTTCTTTGAAACACCTCGATGACCGCTTTGGGTGAGGTCTTCGCCATTCGTGTAAACCAGTGTTTTTTCAGGAGTTATAGCACGGTTTTATTTTAGCGTTCCTGGGGTATGAATTCAAATTTAAGCAGGGAAAGAATGGTTTAGGAGTTTTTGTCCATTTCGCTTGTTTAAAAAGGGAAGAGCGCCACAACGGGACGTTGGCGCTCTTCGGGTATTTTTTGTTCTTTGAGTTTTATGTCAGATTGGATGATCTATTCAGATCATTGCTGCGCAATAGACATCTTCGTCGAGCATAGAATCGGATTCTTCGACGTAGAAGCTTGTTTCGTAGCTCACAAAGCTGGGCTCACGATCTTTGATAAAGAGTTGATCGTTATCCATATCTAGTGAGAGAGAATTTTGTGGGTCAATCAACGCAACGTTTGTGTCTTCTTCATAACGGTCAAATTGTAATTTCATTGGGGCCCTCCCTTTTACCACAGCTATGCAGGGGTTGTTACCTGTTCGCAACAGCCTCTGTTCAAGAACTGCATTCTGTGCATAAAGGAGATATCAGAAGTGGAAATATGGAACGTAGAAAAGATGTTTTGCTGCCGCCTCAAGCGACAACCGAAGTTTACGGCTGCGAAGAATTCGATTCAAGAAAGTTTTTCAGTTTCGGCATCCCACTTTTCGGAAATGGCAATCAACTAGGCCATAAAGACATTAAAAATAGAACCTTACAAAATGTCTCCAAATCGTAACTGTCAAAAAAAAAGCACTATTTTTCATCAAACACCTGCTAGCGTCCCTCAGATTTCGGAAAATCTTCCCTCGATAAAACACAAATGAACCCAAAACCTCCGGAGACCTCGTGGATCCAAACTCACTCAAAATCCTCTATGTTGCCTCAGAAGTCGCTCCTTTTGCCAAGGTGGGAGGTCTCGGCGATGTCAGCGGAGCGCTGCCCAAGGCCCTGAAGCGCCTTGGGCACGACGTTCGGGTCCTCATGCCCCTCTACCAACAAGTGCCCAAAGCCGGGCTCACCCCCTACCATCAACCAATGGGGGTACCGATGGATGGATACGAGCACTGGTGCGGACTCCGGGAAGGAAGGCTGCCCGACTCCGAGGTCCCCATCTACTTCCTCGACTATCAGGACTACTACGACCGCCCCGGAATTTACAGTGACCACGGGGATGGCATGCAACGATACGCCTTGCTGAGCCGCGCAAGCCTTCAGCTAGCCCGCTATCTTCACTGGAAACCCGACGTCATCCACTGCAACGATTGGCAAACTTCACTCATCCCCGCTTACCTCAACACGATCGAAGCTCATAGCCCCCTCGCCTCCACCGCCACCCTGCTCACCATCCACAACCTCGCCTATCAAGGCCAGTTTGGACGCAGCGCCTTCGCCAAAACGGGCCTCCCTGCCCGAGTCTTCCAAAACGGTGATTTCCAACATAATGGGCATCTCAACCTGCTCAAGGGTGGTCTTTTTCACTCAACCTTCATATCAACGGTGTCACCGACCTACGCCCACGAGATCCAAACCAGCCAATACGGCGCCGAGCTCGATTGGGTGCTCCGAGAACGAAGCGCGTCCCTCTACGGGGTCCTCAATGGTATCGATGAAGACGTCTGGAACCCCGCCACCGACCCCTACATCCCAGCGCGCTTCGATGTGAATAACCTGGAAGGCAAAGCCCACTGCAAACGAGCCCTCCAAGCCGAGTTTGGACTTCCCCAAAGAGATGTCCCGCTCATCGGATTCGTCGGGCGCCTGGTCGGACAAAAGGGCATCGACGTCATGACCGAAGCCCTCCCCGCCATCCTCAACCGCCTGGACGTTCAGTTTGTCCTCTTAGGATCTGGAGAACCCTGGGCAGAACAAGCCTTCAGCCGCATCGCCGCGCAAAATCGCTTCCGCAGCTCGGTCCATATCGCCTACAGCGAAGCGATCGCTCACCGCATCGAAGCTGGCTCCGACCTCTTCCTCATGCCCTCACACTTCGAACCCTGCGGCCTCAATCAGATGTACAGCATGCGCTATGGCACCCTCCCCATCGTCCGAGCAACCGGAGGCCTCCATGACAGCGTCATCAATCACCATGAGCAATCGGAGGTCGGCACCGGCTTCAAACTCTGGCAAATGAGCGCCGACAGCCTCTACCAAACCGTCGCCTGGGCTGCGGATACCTGCCGCAACAACCCCCACGTC
>JARGOJ010000970.1 GCA_029210225.1 Planctomycetota bacterium | reverse complement strand
GCTTGCCAGCGTTTGGCCCCAAGTCGCTCGATCAACAATAGAATTAACAAGCCATTGATTCCATGAAGAAGAACATTGACGCCGTGCATTGCTCCAGGATTCAGACCGAAGAGCTGGTAATCCAGCATGTGAGATAGCCATGTTAGTGGATGATAGTTGTAGAAGCGGAAGTCGCTGAAAGCCCAGTAGAGTCCCTCCCAGCTCAGTCCCTTTAGAACCATAGCTTGATTTGTGACGTAAACAGGATCATCGTAGTTCACGAAGTCATGAGAAAAGGCAGGGGCATAAATCAAAAATGCGAGCAAGAAAGGAGAGAGCAGCATCATACGATAGAGCCACTTGCCTGGATTGTTTTCGAGCGAATTCACTAATTGTTACCTCTATCTTGCTTTTTTTGACCACACTCAAATTAGGAAGAACTTTTCAACAACACAAAAACCATTATCATCTCACCACTCTATTTGCCACATTAATCAAGACTCCTGCGACTTCTAAACTGCTGTAGAAGCAGGAAAAACCTTCATGAATTCAATAGAGAAGACCCAACTGAGCCCCTGGGTCACCATCCCTTCCTTGTAAATGTATGTCGGGTCATCGAAGTTGACAAAGTCATGAAAGAACGCGGGGCCATAGATTGTCAGCCAGAGGACAATGAGCGCGGCCAGGCTAATAATAGTCCTACGAATACTCTCGCGCATCAAATCGCCCCTTCGACTGTCATGGGCCTGACACTCGGTTTATTGAAGGGGAGGTGACTGGCAAGCGCTTCGAGACCCCGGTCTCTACACAATGTAAAACAAAGGTTCCAGAGCGACGCAGTCCGAACTCCCGCGACGTCATTGAGCAGCCCTAAGAAAGCGTTCGCTCTTCGCCCTTTCTCCCAATTCTCGATAACACAATGACACCTGCCTGAGGGTGCGACGCTGGCTCGGATTTCCCTGAAGGCTTTTTAAATAGACGGTCAGCGCTTCACGATACTGCCCCCGTCGAATATGAAGATCTCCTTTCACAGAAAGAGCCTCAGCACTTTGAGGCCAGATAACTAGGGTTTCGTCGAGGATCTTCTCAGCCTTCTTTGAGTTATTTTGGATCAAGAGAGACTTGATGAAATTCATTCGATCTTGTAGCCGCGAAGATTGGAGTTTGAATGATCGCTCAGCGCACTCCGCGGCCATCTTCCTCTCGCCTTTTTTGTAGTAAAAGGCCCCCAGGTTTTTCCACGCGACTCCGTTCACCGGGTTCTGCTCAACAGAAGAACGAAACAAAGACTCGCTGTTTCTCCAAGCGAGGTTTCGATGAAAGCTAAGCCCGGCAAAAATTAGAATGACAATTGGAATTGAAAGATTCAGCAATACATTCTTGCCGCGCTTCTCAGGCAATAAGAAGACCGTCATAATAATCAATCCCGGACACGACCAATACATGTAACGCTCGGCGTAGCTCTGCGCCCCTACCTGAATCAACCCGATCACTGGCACCAGCGTCCCTAGAAACCAAAGCCAACCCACTAAACAGGTCCCGTTTGCCCTGAATGTCCGGAGGCTCCAAATGGAGACCCCGACAATCACCAAAAGTGAGCAAGTCGCAAAGACCCAGGGGTAGCTGTCCTCGCTGGAAAGATGCAGAACATTGAGATTGCTTGGAAAAATATAGAGCTCAATGTAATGACCGAGGTTCGCCGTCGCTTGAACAAGCTTGTCCAACAGAGACATTTCTTCTCCCCGAATAGCTCCCGTTTGGGCCCCAATCGTGAGCTTGCAAAAAACGAGCGTGAGGATGAAGAATGGCAACTTCTCGAAAAGAACGCCCCTCACCGATTGAAAGAACTCGCGAATAGACGCCACTGAAATCCGATTGAGGGGCCAAATATCAAGCAAGAGAAGCAGGCAGGGTAAGGTCACAACCATGGGCTTGGAGAGCAACGCTAAGAGGAAGAGAAAGAGCGAGGCCCAATAGCCCCGCCAACTCCGAAGCCGTCCAAAGCGCAAGTAACAAAGCAGTGAGAGAAAGCCAAAGAGATTGGAGAGCAAGTTCTTACGCTCGGAAATCCAAGCGACCGATTCAACCTGAGTCGGATGGGCCACAAAGACGGCCGCGCCAATAAGCGCCTGATATGAGCTGGCACCCATGGCGATCAACAGACAATAGAAACAAAATACACCGCGACCGCGCAGACGAAATGGAGAATGAGATTGACGCTGTGAAAGGCGCTCGCGCTCACTCCAAAGAGCTCGACGTCGAGCATGTAACTTAACCAAGTCAGCGGATGATAATTGAAATAGTGATAATCACTGAAGCTCCAGTAAACCCCGTCCCAAGTGAGGCCCTGAGTCACCATCACTTCATTGAACGTGTATTCTGGATCGTCAAAGTTGACGAAGTGATGAGAAAGGGCTGGAAAATAGATACAGACCGTGAGACCCAAGAGCAATAAACAATGGAGAAGGAGACGCTTAGATTCTGGCTTAAGAAGCACTGAGACCATTACTTATGACCAGCTCGCAGCTTGTAGGGGAAGAGAGAATGATGGTATCAAAAGGCCTCAATAGTGTCACTCTATTTCAAAGCAGGCCAGGGGGAAAGCTCCGCGCTCTCTCCAGCGCCAACACCCCTGTTTTTCCTGAATTCTTACACAGTGACAAGAACCCTCAGATTGTATTTAATAGGGCAAGCCACTCTGACATGCCAGGATCTCTCATGAAGCCGCTATCGCGTTTAGCCATCGTCGCAGGAACCCTTTTGCTCGGTCTTAGCGCGTGCTCGTCAGTTCCTTCTCCCAAAGAGGTTGAATTGTGGCAAAGCCGCACAATCGCGGCGCAAAAGGACAGTAAGCGAACCCTTATTCGGGAATTGCGCTCTATCGATAAGATCCGCGAAGAGACATTGGACTTGGAAGCGTCGAGATCCCGCTGCCTCGCATTGCTGAAGCGCTTCCCGGACACAGCCCCGGTGCTCTGGCGTGCGGCGAGGGCAGAGTCGGACTATCTGCTCATTCTCAAGTCGCGGAAGGCGACGGAGTGGGAGCGAAACCTCGCCGCTCTGAGTTCCCTAAAATTCGTCCAAAGAGCCCAGTCCTTGCTTCGGCAAGACAACGCCTCAAGCGCTTTGCTCGGTCAGTTAGCCTGGTCCATGCGAACAAGCGCGCACATACAAGGGATGTTTTCCCAGGCCAAATGGGACATTGAAACATTCGAGGTCGCAAAGCGGGCCTTCGCTAAAAACTCCAAAGAGAGCAGGGCTTTAGCGACGCTCTCCATTCTTCATTGGCGGCTCGCGACACGGTCAGACTTCACCAAGCTCGTGACTATGAGCGTCCCTAAAGGATCCTTAGAAGAGAGTATTCAGTTGGGGCTGCGCTGCATTGAGTTACGGCCTAGCCTTGAGCATCATGTTCTCTTGGCGCGGTCCTATATGGCCGCAGAGAAATACAAGGACGCCGACGAGCTATTGCAAAAGGCCCTCAAGCGTTCTGATCGATACCCTAGAGATCGATATTACCGAGAGCAAGCCATGCAAGTGCTTGATAGAACAACCCGCGAACTCAATAAATATCAATTCTGACTCAATTGTTCTTCGGTCAATTGTCCTGAATCAATGAGCCAGCCCGAATTATGAGTC
>JARGOJ010000027.1:18902-22980 GCA_029210225.1 Planctomycetota bacterium | reverse complement strand
CACACGACACTTGTTGCTTTTTGATATACTCGTGTTGTTGTATGAGTTTATCTTCCAAATCGGAAACATTACCCAAGTCTTCTACCGATTTAAGATTACCCATCTCAAATTCAATCTTGGTGTTAACATTATCACGTTTAGTATCTAACTCCACCTTTCTATCTTGTAAGTCAGTTAAAGAGCCTGTAATGGATGTTAAGGTATCTTCTGCCTCTGCGAGTTGTGTTGGTAAGTCTTGGTTTTTATAGTCCTTTAAAAGGGCTGATAATTCCTTAATCTCCTCACTTGCGATTTGGTATAATCCTTCGAAGATATCCATGTCCAAGAACTGAGCAAGAAGTTCTTTTCTTTCCTTTTGTGACTTCTCGATGAACCCACTATTGTTTGATTGCGTTGACATCGCCGATCAGCTGGTCCTGAACGCGAGTAATGAGGGGAAAGCATTTTTCAACTTCAATCCAGGCGGCGAGGTCTTCGAGCAGACGTTCGTAGCCTGTTCCGGCGCGAGCGCTAGGTGGTGAAGAGTAGGCCGTTTGGGCTGGGAGCTGGGGACCGGACATGGTCGATTTCCTTGCTTCGAGGTCGTTTTCTGTGCCTGTAACGTTATCTGGCTGGGTCTTCTTCATAGTGAGCGGGCGGCGTCTCTCAACGCGGCGACAGCTGTTTCGAGTCTTGAGTAGGCTTCTTTGCTGTGTTGGGCGGGGAGACCGTTGTGGATCGGGACGAGCAGCCTGTCATTGAGGAGGTCGTGGAAACAAGTTTGGAGGCCTTCCATAACCTTGTCTTCGGTCGACTTTTGATAGGCGCCACCGAGGGCCTTATCGAGAAGAGATCGGAGACCGAAGTCGGCGATGGCGCTGCCGGCGATGTCGATGGCCGGTTGGGGGCCGAAGTGGAAGACGGCGACGACGGATGCCGAGCGGAGGGCGAGCTTGCTAGCTTGGATGAAGCCTTTCAGGACCTTCTTGCTCTTGAGGTCGGTGACAATTTTGTCTCGGGCTTCTTCGACGATCTCGCGGCGTTTTTCGCGCCAGGCATCGGTGAGTTCTTTGGCCCGGTCCTCGTCGAGACGAGTGAAAATTTGGGGCGGGATGCGTTTACGAAGTGGAACGAAGAAGTTGGGGTCGGCTTGGTCGAAGACGGTGCTGATATCGTCGATGTAGGCGTTGAAGTGACGTTTGAGGCGGTCGAGTTCGCTGGTGTAGCGTAGCTCTCTTACTTTTTCGCTGTTATCGCCTCCTAGGAAAGATCGAATGCGCTTCCAAAAGGCTCGGGTGGTGTCGAAGATGGCGTCGTAGATGCGGTCGATACCTGGGACGCGGAGTTCTTTCATGACGAGGGTCATGATTTCGTCCATTTCCGGGATGCCCGCGTCGCGAACTTCCGTCGAGTGGGCGTCCGCACGTTTTTGCAGGGCTTCTTCGAGCTTCTGTCTGAGGTCTTCTACGGCTTTGACTTCGCGGTCGTAGCGGTTGAGGCACGGAGCGAGCTCGTCGGGAATTTGCAGGCAGGTGGCGCGGAGGGTCGTTTTTTGAATGATGTTTTTATCGGCGATCATCGCGGGGATCAGCTCGCGGAGTTTCGCGACCCAGGGCCCGGATTCGAGCTCTGCGCGACGGGTGTAATCGACTTTGACGAGGCGGTGATCTTGGAGCACTTCGCCGGTGAGGATGCGATAGCGTTTTTTGAAGTCGTCAACGGCTTTGCTGGTTTGGAAGTTGAAGATGACATAGATCCGTTTGCCGAGGCGAGCGGCACGAGCGAGTAGCTCTTCGCAGACGGCGTCGCGATATTTTTGGTTGCTGGTGACGAAAATGACGGCGTCCGAGCAGAACAGCGCGTCTTTTGCGGTGGCGTGATTCTGTTCGTGGTTGGAGTCGAGGTCGGGGGCGTCGACAAGGACCAGTGATTGAAAAGACTCGCGGTTGTGCATATGGAAGAAGGCCTTTTTTGCTCCTTCTATAGGTTCGTTGAGCTCTGCTGCGCGGGTGAGAGCTAGGCGCTGGTAGTCTTTAAATATGGGGGCATTTTTAATGATGTCGAGGTCGGCCTTGTTGCCGTAGAGGGCGGGGGAGCGAGTTCCTCGTGCGACTTCGGAGGGGCATGCGACGGATTCGCCGATGGCGAGGTTAAACATCGTCGACTTTCCGACGTTCGTTCCGCCAAGAAAAACCGTGATGAGTGGAGGGTTGGGGCCCATGTCTGAGGCGACTTTTTGGTCGAGGATGCGCTGGCGCTCGGTGAGTTGGGCCATACTCTCGGAGTAGCCTTCGCTGCCGTCGAGGAAGGCGAGCTGGCTGAGGAGCGATGAGAGTGTTCGGGCCGCGGTTCGGACAGTCGAGGCTGCGGCGCTCGGGTCGACCATAGAGGAACTCCTGTTTTTTAGCCGTCGTTTTATCAAGCTTTGGTGGGGCATTGAAATAGGGCGTTTTATGAAAGATGACTTCGTGAAAACGATTTGATGACACAAAGGGCTTTGAATATTCGACGAGGACAGGGGTTAAAACGGTGCGAACTAAAGTTTTTGAGAACTTGATTTGCTCTATGGAACCAGTGCTATAATTCGCACGTTTCTATAATGTGAAACAAGATCTCAATAATCCACACCACCCACTGACGAGGCGTTCAGGCCTGCAGGAATGAGAGAGTAATGAAAAGCAATACTGTGATCGCGTTTTTATTAGGGGCCGTGGTTGCGCTAAGCAGCGCGGTTGCTGTCATGGTTGTGACAGAAAAGGCGACACCGGCTCACGCCGTTGAAGCTGGTGGCTCAAGCCTGTTCGGAATGGTGGGCCAGGGTTTCTCCGGTCAGAGCCGCGACGTGGTCTTTATGATAGATCCCCAGTCTCAGCGTCTCGCCGTTTACGAATATAAGAGCGGCCGTCTTTCATGCACCCAGGTTCGTAACGTGAAATGGGACATGAAATTCGAGGAATTTCCTGGCAAGAAGCAGATCCCGTCAGTTCAAAAGCAACGTAAAGTTCACCTCGACGCTGAGAAAAAAGGTCGTTGAATCGGCTTTGATCCATGTGACTTGTTGATCGAGAGCTGTCGCAGCCGAGGTCAGCAAGTCGCAAAGACTCTCTTCCTATTGTTTTCGCTGTAAGCATTGCTCAGTAAGATGGTCTTGGAAGAAGCAAAAGAAAGTTGCCCGGCCCATGAGGACGGCTTTCTTAGTCCTTTTCACGATTCCGCTTTTGCTCGAAGCAAGCATCCTTTATAACGATGCGCTAAGAGTTGGAACAGGATCGTTCATGGGTCTCTCTAAGAGCCTGCGAGGCGCCACTGAGCAGCTCTACAGATTGATGACATTGCTTTGAGAACTTCGGAAAGGGAGCGACTTGGTCTAGATTTTAGATTGAGGAACTGCAAAGAAGAGGCGATCAAAGGCAAAAAAGTGTAAGAGATTGTTGCTAAAGCTCAGAGATGGGTTTGGCAAGACGGATTGTGCAAGGTAATATAGGGGCTCCCCTAAACAAGAAGTTAGGGTAACCAAAGGCTGGTTGACAGCGCGTATCAGTTGGCCACTTGGGAGTATGGATAACATGGCAAAATACATGACCTTCGAGGACGTCCTCGCCGAACTACAGATCGACGAAGATGAACTCAAAAAATTAGTTTCTCAGGGCGAATTGCGTGGCTTCCGTGATGGTCGCAGCATGAAGTTTAAGACCGACGATGTCTTGAACCTCAAGCAAGGTCGCGAAACTGAGCCCACCATTATTCTGACCGATAGTGATCAGGAAATGGGGATCGCCGAGTCTTCCGACGAGTTGATACTCGAAGACTCAACCTCCGATACCGTCATTAATATTGGCGACATCATGGGCGGCGGTAAATCAGAACAACAAGAGATTGTCTTCGACACAACCGAAGAATTCACAGTCTCTCCTCACGATTCCGATCCTGAGGCCGCGATTCCAACCGTTGAGGTTCCGTCAATCTCAGAAGACGTTGGCTTCGAAGACTCAGACGCTCAGCTCGTTGAAGTTGGCTCCAGTGATTTCACCTCCAGTGGCTTCGGTAGCGACTCAGCTATCGAAATCGCAAGCTCTTCGTCCGCCTCCATGGAGACAGA
>JARGOJ010000027.1:0-18892 GCA_029210225.1 Planctomycetota bacterium | reverse complement strand
AGCCTTTGAGCTTATGGAAGAGTCCGGGGAGACCGACGGCTTCGTTGCCGAAGTCCGCACCAGTGGCCGCGCCGGGTCAACCTCGGCCCGTGGTTCTTCTGTCAGAATGCGCGCTCTCGCCATTCAAAAGAAGAAATCACACCCCGCTTGGACCGGTGTTCTCCTTCTCCTCATTGTGATTCCGCTTATCGTTCAAGGAGGCGTCCTTTATCACGACGTTGTCCGCGTTGAGCCTGAGTGGGTCATGGGAATCACTGAATCCCTTCGTGGAGTCGTTGAGAAGCTCTATGTGGCCTTCAACGAGAAGTAATAACTAAGCGTTTTACTGCGCCACAGCCCCAAAAGGCGGGGTATCAAACAACGCTTGACCTTTTCACAACGGTCTCCATCTCTTAAGATCCCGGAATGTCCCTCGACCTTCCGGGCTTCTTTAATTTTTGACAAAGCACTTTTTTTCAAAAAAATATCATCCGCGAATCGATCCCTTTCCTTAACAATCCTCCTCATGCAAATGACTCTCCCTGCTTCTTGCAGCCACGATAGTCCTGATCTCCTCCCAAGCGGAGGCCAAGTCTATCGGCGAGCTGAATATCCAAGAACTCAAGCTCCCAGGCCGGGTCCTCGACCTTCAAACCACCGATATGAACGCGGACGGCTTGGAAGACCTCGTCGTCGCCCATATCAAAGGAGACAACGAACGCGGGAAAGATGGCCGAATCAAGCGCTTCATCTCCGTCTTCTTGCAGCGGAAGAACCCAAAACTACGATGGATTAGCGCGCCAAGCTACAGCACCGAGGTCCCGAGCGACGCGGTGCTCTTCGTCGCCGGCGACTTTCACCCCGGCCTCAAAGGCGGAGAAATCGCGCTCATCTCCTATACCGGTATTAAGCTTCTTGGTGGCCGAAACTTCATTCAAGAAGTCGACTTTGAAACCCACGTTCGCGGCTTCTTCGATTTCCCCGCAGATGGGGGCCTCTTCCTTTGGACCCTCGCTCCCGATCTGAAGAGCGACGGCAAAAAAGGCATCCTCTTTCCGACTAAGGAAGGTTATCTCGTCTACGGACCCGATCCGAGCAAGGGTCTCGCCTATCGTGGCAAGATAAAAATACCCTCAACCGAGCGCTTTGGTCCTGATCTGGAAACGAAATTCCTCAATCGCTTCCTCACATACTTTTCGCGGCTGCCCCGAGTGGTCGCCTTAGACATGAATAACGACAAGCGTGTCGACCTTGTGACCTATCGCAGCAAAGGATTGGCGACCTTCACCCAGAAGGACGACGGAACCTTCGCCGAAGAACCCGACACTGTGACTCCCCTTAAAGTTGTCAAAGAGGCGGCGAAGAAGTCCAAAGGAGGAGACGGAAAGAGTGACGGCTTTGAAAATGTTCAGCTGGCCCTGAAAGATCTCAATAAAGATGGACGTATTGATATCGTCGCGACAAAGACCATCGGCAAGATCGGCGTCTTTGAGAGCCTAAGAACTCAAGTTCTCATCTTCCTCGCCACCAAGAACGGAATTCAAAGCGATAAACCGAACCGAATCATCAACCTCAAGGGAGTGACGCTCTTCCCTGAATTCACCGATTTCAACGGGGATGACGACATTGATATTGTCCTCTCGTCCCTTCGCATGGACATGCTCACAAACGTGAAGAGAGCGATACTGAAGAGCGTCTCAACGACTTACAGCATCTACCTGTTCACCGGGGGCAAAAAGGTCTACAGCGAAGATCCAAGCTTCGAGACCGATGTCGACGTCGACCTGGAGCTTGTCGAGAAGCAGGGGCGAGTTCGTCTTTCGTTCTTTAAGGGAGACGTGAATGGGGACGGCCTCAAAGACATGCTGACCGTCTCTGCTAGAACGACCCTGAGGGTTGTTCCCACGGTGGTCAAAGAGTCGTTCTTTGGGGGCAAAGAGCTGAAGCTGGACGAATCGGAAGGCGGAGAAGTGACAGTGCAGACCAGCCCGAATCTGATTCTCAAGGACATTGATAAGGACGGCAAAGACGAGATCATCTTTGTCTATCGCAAGAAGTTAAAGAGCAGCGGCAAAGCCCCAAAACTGGATCCGCGCAGCATAATTCGCATCGTGGAGGAAGGGCAATGAATCTAAGCCGAATGAAAACCCTGTCCTTTCTACTGACTTTGGGGGTCATCTGGATGACCGCTCAAGGCAGCGTCCCAGGTTATGCTTCGCCTCCCGAACTGAACTTCAAGGTCACAAACATAGAGATTGGCGGCAAACTCACCGACGCCATCTATGAAGACCTTAACGGTGATAAGAAGGTCGATCTCCTCATCACCAAAGGCCGAGAGATCCAAGTCTTCTTTCAGGAAGCCAGCGGCTTTCCCAGTAAGCCCAACCAACGGTGGAAGTTTGATCGCCGCGCCGTATTGTTCGACACGGTCGACCTCAAGGGTGATGGCAAGCGTCAGATACTCTTCCTCGCGAAGGACGGCGTTTATACATACGACCTGGTTGGCAAGCAATATCGCTTGATTCGTAAGCGCCGCAAGAAGCTAGAGACTCTCACTCGTCGTCCATCAAAAGGCGAGATTCGTCGTAAGGATCTGTGCCGAGATCTCAATGGTGATGGTCTCGAAGACCTGCTGATCCCCGAAGCGACGGGGATGGCTGTCTACTTCAACGTGAAAGGCAAATTCGGCAAGCGACGCCCCCTCTTCGTGCCCCCAAACGCCAACGTGCAACCGGGGAACGACCAGCTAAGCTCTCGGGTGACGACGGTCTATTGGTTCTCCAATCCAAGCATCGTTGACTTCAATAAAGATGGCCGCAAGGACATGATTCTCCCCGTCGATGACATGGTCAAGGTCTTCCCCCAAGACAAGGCTGGCAATTTTCCGGAATATCCCGCCTCTCAAGTCAAGATCGCCGATCAAAAGCTCCTCGAAGCCGGCGAACGCCCCGACTTTGAGCTGGATGTGAGCATGCCGCTTCAGCTCATTGATCTTAATAATGATGGTTACGTGGATATGCTCTCGACTCATGTGGGCCAGGGTGTGACGCGGATTTTCATGGGGTCGAAAGACGGCGTGAGCGCATTTAAAAAGCCGACCCACTTCATTCGCGCCAAGGGCGTCTCCTTCTTTACATTCACCGTCGATCTCGACGGCGACGGACTCCTCGACCTGGTTGTTCCTCGGACGGATAAGATTGGTATTTGGTATCTCCTGAAGGTCTTAGTGACTCGCTCTGTGAAGATCGATGCGCTCTGTTACTACCAGCGTAAAAACGTCAATAAGCCCTTCCCAGACGAGCCGGATTTCAGTAATGAGATCGAGATCCCCCTGACCTTCAAGTCGACCGGGAGCAAGTTCAATGTAGGGACCAGCTTTGTGGCCTCGATTTCTGGAGACTTCAATAAGGATGGTCGCAAAGACGTTCTCTATCGCACCGAAGATGACGAACTCGGCATCTTTTATGGGCGAAAGGGACGGGGGGGATTTCCAGAAGATCCTTCGGCGGTGATCAAGGTGAAGGACGTGTCCAATTACCGATTTATGATGGCCGATGTGCCCGATCTGAATGCAGATGGCCGCTCGGACGTTGTTTTGAAGTATTATTCATGGGATCGAAAAAGTGATCGTGTGAGTGTACATCTCTCAAAGGATGGCCAGTGAACACAAGCGCCCCAAAGCTAGAATCGAAAGCAGAAGCGGAGGAGAGCTCACCTCCCTTTGCGCTGCTGATCATCTTCTGCTTTTTGACCATCGATTCTCTTGAGCGAGCCTACGAAGCCATCGACTTCTTGCTCCACTCAGAGGCGCCGATGTGGCGCGCCATTGTCTTTGGTCTTTGGATCGCGACAAACGTCTTACTCATTTTACTCCTCTATCTAAAAACCTTCGCCGGTCGCCTTTGGACCATGGTTGTCTTCGGCATTCACTTGTTTTATCTAGGCTTTCACATTGTTAGTGAAAACAAGCTGCTGTGGCTCTCCTTGGGAGAATGGGGGCAAAGTCGAGTGCTCTTGACCATGGCTATTGATGCTTGGATATTGCACTTAGTCTCTCGCCAAGAAGTGAAAGACTACCTCATTGAGTAGCTTGATTGGGCGTTGTTGCGTCGTCGCCTGACGCATCAGTGAACTGTCAGTATGAACTGACTCCGAACTAGAATTAGCCAAGAAGCGATCAGCCATGGAAGAGCTTGACATCAATGTTTCAGTGAGTTCTTCCGAGCAGGACTGTCCGTTCTGCCAGTCTCAATTTTCAGCGTCTGAGAGCGTCGTTCATTGTCGGAGCTGCAACGCAAAACACCACTCCGAGTGTTGGAATGAACACGGGAAATGCAGCTCCTGCGGAGAGCTAGAGAACGTCGCTGAAATCGTCGAGGCACCACGCATTCAAGTGAATGAGAAATCCAGCGACGGTGAACTGGATATCAGTGTGACTGCTGCACCGTCACGGCCAATTTGTCCGTTCTGTCACGCTCAGTTTTCCGGCGAAGAGAACGTCGTCGATTGCCAGAACTGCGATGCGAAGCATCACGCAGGCTGCTGGGATACTCATGGGAAATGTAGCTCCTGTGGGGATTCAGAAGAACTTTTCGAGCTGGTGGACGACCGGGGACCCAGGCGCAGACGAACGCGTTCGCTCTTCTCAGACCTCGATAGAAACGTCGAACCTGTCTTGGATTCCATGGGCAGCGCATTCTCGACTTTGTTAGGTGGCAGGCCAAAATCGAGAAGTGATTCTGGGGCGGCCACTCGATCGCGGAGTCAGAGGGATGCTCGAAAGGCGCCCATTCGCTCTAAGAAGCGCTCAAAAGACGGGGACTCGATGCTCTTTGGCTTCGCGCTTATCACGATCTTCTTCCTAGCGATACCCATCCTATTCTTCGCCTTCTTTGGTTTTATGGCTGTCTTCTAAGCTTCCGATTAAGGATGCAGTGAAGATTGATCGCAGTCCGAATAGGGCTCAGAATTGAAAATAGTTGCGAGGGAGTCTTTTGAAATACCTGCGTTTTTGCGGAGTCTTAATTGTGCTCGTCGCCTTTACCATCCTATCGAGAATGGCATCCGTGCAAACCGGTGGATTCATTGCATTGTGGGCCTTGGGATTCAGTTCAATAGGGAACTTGAAGATCTTGATCGATCTAATGATCGCGTGTGTCTTCGCCTTTGCCTGGATGTGGCATGACGCGCAAAAACGCGAGGCCACGGTCTGGCCCTTCTTCTTGATAACCTTGGGCTTAGGCAGCTTTGGGCCGTTGGCTTATCTGCTGCTCAGAGAATGGCGATTCTTGAGAGAGCCCGTTCCCAATGAAGAAGAGACTGTCAATTAGAGGCTTTTTTAACGCGGCTTTTTGAATTCTTTAATGGAGTAAGGTCCGGAAGTGGGACCTTCTCCCGCCCCCACTAAGAGCCATTCGAACTTCATTCCATATTGACGAATGACTAAGGCGCCGCCGTTCTCCAATTCGACCCAAAAATGCGGGGTCTTTTGAGAATACTGAGGGAGGTCAACAGTGCCGCCTTTTTTTACGGGGTACCAGACGCCCTCGGGAGATCGAATGGCATCGAAGAAGACTCCGCCTTCTCGAGAGACAGTCATTCTCACGTCGATAGGGTGGGGTTGAGGCAAGTGCCGTGTCGTCCGCATTCGGGGCTTGCTCTGAGCGCGATTCTCCGATTCAAGAGCGGGCGCTTGATTGCCAAAGGGCTGACCGGAGGGGGCGCGGAAGAGCGAGCTTCCCAAAGGTGGCGGGTAGCGATCGGTGGGGGGACGGGTTGGATACGGGTCTTTCGGGGGAGCGCTGATGCGGCCACTTTGAGCTTTTGGCACGGTATAACGAGCGCTTGGGGGGCGGGCGTGATGCCCTGGAGACGCCAGCGGCGGCAGCTTTGGCGAGATGTTTTCGTGGCCTCGGAGCAAGCGAGAGGAATAAACGAGAATCGCCTCAAGCTCTGTTGGGTCTAAAAAGACTCCGTGCCCTTGAGCACAGCGATTGATAATGATTCCCGATTCGAAGCCATACATAGTTGGAAAGCAAATGCCGTGACAGATGGGGCATAGCAAAGCCTTAGCGCGCTCGTTTTCTGCTTCAGGAACGATGTCGCTGGCGTTCTCTTTACTCGATAGGAATTGTCGTGCGCTTTGGACCGTCGAGTCATCGAGTCGGAACTTCGTGCCGTACTCACTGACGATCTGTTGAAGTTCGCCGTCGTCGAGCCAGACGCCGTAGCAGACACCGCAGACATCGATGGTCGTCGAGCTGTAAGGTTCCTTACACATGATCGACGAGGGGCACTGGGCGCAAAACTTTAGGGGCTCTTGCCCGTTCATGGGCCTACCTTTTCTCTGAAGTGTCTCATTTGCGAGGAAACATTCTATCAAGCCTCAAGGACGACATTTTCAGCTTCTTGCTCAGAATTTTCGTCCGTTCGTTTTATCAAAGGAAGACAGAGCCAGATGGTCAGGCCCTGTTTCCCATCGTCGCGATCGACCGCCACGATATGCCCGCCGAGGTCGCTCAAACGGCGTTTTGTAATCGCCAGGCCCAAGCCAGTACCCTGAGCTTTTGTTGTGTAAAAGGGCTCGAAAACGCGATTCTTTTGCTCTTCCGTGAGCCCAGGACCCTCATCAGTCAATGTGAGAACCAGCCACGAAGACGCGTCAAAATGGTGATCCGGAAGCTCTTCCACGAGGCGAACGGGAAGCGAAGCGGGGGTGCTTGGACGCTGAACTTTTATTTCGAGAGTCCCGCCTTTTTCCATGGCGTGGATACCATTTTGAATCAGATTCGAGAGTATCTCACGAATATCCGCACGGCTTCCTCTGAGGTTTCCTGGGTTCTGATTGACCTCGCTGACGATGGCGACTCCAAAGAGGTCCGCTTCGTACTGGAAGAGCTCCGAGACCTCCCGAATCAACTCGACCATATCCCAGCCTTGGCCCGCAGGGTGGCTCTCCGCCTCAGCGTAATTCAATAATTGATCGACAATACCGTTGAGTCTGTCGACCTCTGAGACGACGAGGAGCAGATCGTGACGACGTTCGTCTTCCGGAGTGAAGTCGAGGGCCATCGACTGGGTGATCGCCTTGATCGAAGAGAGGGGGTTCTTCACTCGGTGCGCCACGGAAGAAGAGAAGCGGCCGAGGGCAAGGCGTTGCTCTGTCTTATAAAGCTGGCGCTCTAACAGTTGCTTTTCCTCATAGAGTTTCAAGCCCTTCAGTGCAATGGAGAGCTGCTGAGAGAGGGCCAGAAGCAGGTCGATCTCTTCGGCGAAGAGGGGTTTTCCATCTTTCTTTTGACCAATGAGGAAGAGCGCGATGATTTGTCCCTGATGGCGGGCTGCGAAGACCGCTTCGGCCTGTAGCTCCTCCGCTTCATCCAAGGCTTTCAAGTCGAGGGAGCTGCTCCCGAGGTCGCCCCGGCGAAAATAGGCCCACTGGTACTGTTGAAGAATTTGGCGGCAGCCATCGACGATAGGGGCCTTCGTTTTCTTGTCCGTTGAGAATGTCGCGACGCCGCTGGGGGCAATGAGCACGATGTCAGAACCTTCGAGGTCAAGCGCTGTCCCGATAGAATCGGCGACTCGGAGCACCACGTCGCGAACGTGGATCGCTGTCCCTTGCCCCATGAATGAGACCAGCTCGGAGAGGACCTTTTGATAGGCGAAGCTCTGCTTAAAGAAAATGCGGTTGAAGAGCCGGTTGAGGGCTTTTCGAAAGGGATGAAAGAGGAAAATCAGGGCGAGGACGAAGACCGCCTCGACGACCTTAGGGTTCAGTGAGTATCGCCGATCTAGAATTTCAGCGAGCACCGCGATGCCCCAAAGGTAAACAAGAACAGTCGCTCCAAGAAGGACTATGTAAAAGAGCGAGCGGCGAAGGAAGAACTCAACGTCGTCGTATCGGTGCACGTAGTAGCCAAACATTGCGCTCGGCAAGGTCGACAGCGAGATAATGACGAGTTCGAGGGGCAAGCCGCTCTGGTCGACGGAGTCGTATCCAAAGAGGAAGAGGAAGGTGACGATAAAGGCCGTGCCCAGAAGAATGAAGACCAGCACCTGGTAGAAGAGGCGCTCTCGTGGCGATCGCGCAGAGCGTGCCAGGAGCAATGACAGGAGGGCGCTCAGGGCGAAGGCAAAGGCGAACCATGAGACGTAGGCGACGACCACCGATTTAAGCTGAACCATTCCTGGCACGCCAGGAGAGGACATTGTTAACTCGACGACTTTTGGGACCATGCAAATGGGCGAGTAGATGACAAGGATTGTCAGATACATGGCTATTTTTGCGGGTTTGGCGGCGATGGACTTCGCCTTTCGTGCGTAAATCAAGGCTCCGAGCGTGTGGAGAAGGGTGCTCGGGAGAAGAAGCAGGCCGAGGTAGGCAATAATGTCGCAGCTGAGGAGTACTGGGGCCGGGACGTCGCCTCTGAGGAGCACTCCAAGGAACGCTTCGAGGAACTGACCAAAGTTCCAGAATCCAACAGCGCAGACAAATCCCGCGAAGAGACCTTCGGCCACACGACGGCGATGTCGTTTTAGGAACAACCAAAGCAAGAGGATGTGCAAAATCGTACCGAGCAGATAGCCCGCGGTTTGCACAACTTCATGCAAGGTCAGGCGATCTAACGCCCCCTCCATGGCCCTTGTCTCCTACCAAATTAGGTGTTTGAGTCCTGGTGCTTGGGCCTTAGTGTCTCGCGAGGGGAGAGCAGCGTCAGCAATTTTCTGACTTTTTTTAGCCCTTGGAATCGTGCGCTAAGTGGCGCGCTATCTCTTAACCTAATATCTCGTAACAAGACCGGGGCCATTTGTCTCGGGTCGATTGGTTTGAGATTTGCAAAGCAAAAAGTCTCTTGGGAACGAATCGAGAGACGGGACTTCTAACTTTTCCAATCTGAATCTTCAGGACAGGTCAAAAATGGACGAAACTTTAATAAAAGGACTGTTTTGACTCATGAGTTCGGGCCGAAATACACTCGATCAGCCGCCACGGGTCACGATCTTAACCACAGATCGTGAACTCGGCGCTCGTATTGAGAAAGCTCTCAAACAACGCTCGGTCATTTCTGAGCAGTCCGCCCGACCCAATGAATGCCTGCAGAAGGTTCTAGATAATCCCCCAGACGCCCTCATTGTCGATATGAAGCTGCCGTCAACAACCGCCATTGAATTCTATAATCGGATTCGCGGGGAAGTAGGGCTCGACTCCCCCCCATGCCTTATATTAAGTGATTCGGCGGAAGAAGAGATCATCACTCGGGCCTATGAGGCAGGGGCTGCCGACTTTCTCGTGAAACCTGTGAGCACTGGTGAGTTGATGGCCAAGCTCCGCCTTCACGTTCCCAAGCTCCGTCGCAGCGGCACTGGCCACACCGACAGATTCAACAAGATTGGCGCGTTTAAGATTATCGAAGAGCTGCGGCGCGGCAACATGAGTGTTCTGTACAAGGCCACTCATCCTCGATATGAGGGGCCCCTTGCTCTGAAAACTCTCGAAAACAAAAAGTGCGACCTCGATACATTGCTCCGCTTTCGTCGCGAAGTGAACCTCCTCACTCACCTGGAACACCCGCACTTGGCCAAGTTCTGCGAGGCGGGACGAAGCCGAGATCGCTTCTACTTTGCTATGAATTTTATTGATGGTCGCCCTCTCGATAGCGTCCTCGAAGAAGATGGAGCGCTCCCATCCCAAGTGGTCCTCACACACCTCCGCGATTTAGCCAGCGCGATCGCTCATCTTCACCGCCACAATATCCTTCACAGAGACATTAAACCCGCCAACATCCTCCTCAGTAACGATAAAGGCGCCGTGCTCGTCGATTTTGGATTGGCCCGCCATATTCGAGATCAACAGTTGACCGGAAGCCATATGGTCATTGGGACTCCGCTCTATATCGCTCCAGAATGCTTGGAAAAAGATCAAACCGATGAACGATCAGATCTATTCTCTTTGGGTATGGTTGGGCTTCAAATGTTGCTTGGAAAAGCACCCATCGATGGAAAAAATCTCTACGAAATCTTCAATCGCATTATGCTCCGCGAGTTTCCCCAAGCTAAAGAGGTTCCAGGGGTCTGCAACGATTTAGCCACGGTTATTGATCGGTTATTGGAGATTGATCCAAAGGATCGTTTTCAAAGCGCCGATGACCTCGTTCACGCCTTGGAAAACATCCGCAGCGCGGGATGCACAGCCAGCTAGAGAGCAAGTGAACGTGAGAGGAAGAGCCCCAATGGCGTTGAAATCGACTCAGGCTTGGGGCTCATTTGACTCAGGACTTCTAGCGTTGGTGGCGAGGGATAAGCGCCAAAGAAGCGACTTCGTCAAAGGACCCCAGAGCCGGTCCTTCGAATCCACGACTTTTGATACAGTCACCGCTGAAATATTCTCAGGGCTAGGAATGTCGAATTTGTTTGTTCAACAACATAATATGGATGACATGAATTCTAAAAGCATCGAGAACCACCTATGAATAGCGGACGAAAATTTACCGTTGTCGCCGTCGACGACGATCCGGTCATTCTTAAGGTGGTTCAGCACACCATCAATAAACAAGGCTACCAGTGTCACACTTTCACCTCACCGCAAAAAGCCCTGAAGCATATTTTGCAGTGGCCCCCAGACGCAATCGTGACCGACTTCAACATGCCCGGTATGACTGGGCTCGAAATGTGCGAACGGGTCCAAGAGAACCTCGGTGAGGACGATGCGCCTCCTTTCCTCATCCTCTCAGCCAACCCCGACGAACAGCTCATTGAAAACGCCTTTGATACCGGCGCAGCCGACTATCTATGCAAGCCCTTCGCCGCGGGCGAACTCAAAGTCAAGCTGAAGCGCATCCTCAAAAAAGCCGCTGAGAAATCTGCCCAGCGATACATGGCGATGGACGGTCCCCCCGCGAAGATTGGCGTCTTCGATGTGATTCGGGAAATTGGCCGTGGCGGTATGGGCGTCGTTTATGCAGTCCACCACCCAGAGAGGGAATTGCCCCTCGCCTTGAAAACGCTCCACGCCAGCAAAACCGACGTTGAGACCTTGCTCCGTTTCCGTCGTGAAATCGATGTTCTCACAGGCCTCGATCACCCTGGGCTTGTTCATGTCTATGATGCCGGGCAACACAACGGCATGTATTTCTACACCATGGACCTTGTGGAAGGTCAGGCGCTTCGCGATAAGATGTGCTTTGAAGGGCCATCGACGATGGAGGAGCTTGCTCCCGTCTTGTATACGATTGCCAGCGCTTTGGGATACCTCCACCGGCACAAAATCGTGCACCGTGATATCACTCCGGGAAACATTCTGCTTTCCTATGACGGCAAAGTCTTGCTCGCCGATTTTGGCCTCGCGAAGTATCTTTGCGATTCTCAGCTCACCGCTGATCAGGACATGCTGGGAACTCCGAATTACATGTCCCCTGAGACTATTCTCGGCAACAACGTCGATGGCCGGTCTGATTTATTCTCCCTTGGTATGGTGGCCCTCGGCGCGTTGCTTGGGGAAACCCCCGTCACTTCGGACAATCCGTACAGCACGATGCGCAAAATTATGGCGGGTGAGTTTCCCGAGGCGCAGAGCCTTAAGGTTCACCCGGCGTTTGGCCACGCGATCGACACGCTGCTGGAATTGGAACTGAAGAAGCGCTTTCAAAACGCGGATCAGTTTCTGGCAGTTATCAAACCCTTCGTGAGCCCCGACCTCGTTGCAGCCCTCGCGCCCTTCGACAAAGCATAAGTCGCTCCTCTCAAGCTCTACTCGCGACCATGGAGACTCGCTATACTGACCTCCCATCTATTTCATGGAGAGGAAATCACCGATGGTGAACGCTTGGACTCAACTACGTATCAATAAAGACCGACTTATCCGCCGTATCGAAGATCTCGCAAAAATAGGAGGCCTCGAAGGCGGGGGTGTTTGTCGACTTGCTCTGACCCAAGAAGACAAACTTGGCAGAGATCAAGTCGTGACTTGGATGAAAGAGCTCGGCCTCTCGGTGACCGTCGACAAGATCGGAAACGTTGTGGGAACTCGCCCTGGGGAGCTTAGTGGCCCTGCGGTCATGACAGGTTCTCACATTGACACTGTTCGCACCGGAGGACCCTACGATGGCAACCTCGGTGTGCTTGCTGGCCTCGAAGTCGCTCAGGTGCTTAACGATGCCGGAGTTAAGACCAAGCATCCGTTCTCAGTTGCCTTTTTCACGAACGAAGAGGGATCTCGCTTTGCCCCAGATATGATGGGCAGCCTTGTGCATCAGGGGGTTCTCGACCTTGACGAAGCGCTTTTGACAAAGGGTATCGACGGAACAACGGTTCAGGAGAACCTAAAAAACATAGGCTACGACGGAGCTGAAGAGGTGGGCCAATGTCGCGCCCATGCGTTCGTTGAACTTCATGTCGAGCAAGGCCCAGTTCTCGAAATTGAAGACGTGACCATAGGCGCTGTCGACGGTGTGCAGGGCATTAGTTGGACAGAGTTGACCATTGGCGGAGTCTCGAACCACGCCGGCACAACCCCCATGTCTATGAGGACCGACGCAGGCTATGCCGCGGCAGCGATTACTTGCTTCGTGAGAAAGCTCGCCGAAGAGATAGGGCATCCTCAGGTTGCGACGGTCGGGATGGTGAAGCTCAGCCCAAACTTGGTTAACGTGGTGCCGAACAAGGCTGTTATGACGGTTGATCTGCGGCACACCTGTGAAGACACCCTGCTTAGCGCGGAGAAGCGCTTCTTTGAGTTTCTAGAAGAGCTGAAAGAGAAAGAGGGCGTGAGCATCGAGCACCGGAGCCTCGCTCGCTTTGAGCCTGTGGTCTTCGCCGAAGAGATGATTCAACGGGTTGAGGCTCAGGCCAAAACTCTCGGCTACTCAGTGAAGAGGATGCCTAGTGGGGCCGGCCACGACGCCCAGATATTTGCTCCGAGCTGTCCGACCTCAATGATCTTTGTTCCGAGTGTAAAGGGCATCAGTCATAACATTGAAGAGTTCACTGAGGCGAGCGACATAGAGGCTGGTGGCAACGTCTTGCTTCAGGTCCTTCTCGACAAGCTCATGAATGAGTGAAGCGCTGAATCTTACTTTGGCCCCTTTGGGATCATATGTTCAGCGCCGCCTTCAATCAGTGACACAGACAGCTTGTTGTCCGGGAGGGGCAGGGTCACATCGACCTGGAGGTTCTGAAAGCCGGCGCACTCAATCTCGAGTACGTATTTCCCAGGGATAAGTCCTTCGAGGATGAATGACCCGTTTTTTCTGGTCTTGGTTTCTCGGATGACTTGCCCGATGGTCGCGTCGACGAGGGTCACCTTTCCGGGCAACTTGGGAAGAATCTGACCGTCGATGCGTGCGGGACTCACGAGGACAACAGTCGCGTCTTGAGTTCTCTCCGAAACTTCGACGGCCTGCTTGAGCATCCGTCCAGCCATTTCAGCGACGACGAGGACGCGGTTTGAGGGTCGTTGGATTTGGACGCGTCCCGAGGCGTCAGTTTGCCTCCGTTGAGCTGTCACATTAGGGAGCCCAGACTCCGCGATCACTGTGGCTCCGGAGAGGCCGCGACCATTTTCGTCGACGACTGAGACATCGATAGGCAGGCCGTTTTCTAAGGCTTCAATATTGGGAGCATCGGGATTCTCATCGACAGGATTTTCAACGCCACTTGGGGCTTGGACTTTGACCTGCTGACCGATGAGCACATTGCAGTTCGCGATTTGATTCGGGTCGGAGATCCTCTCAACGTCGTATCGACCAGGGGCTAAGCCTTCAAAGAGGAAACCTTGAGGAGTGTCTTTAGGCTCGGGGACATCAAAGCCAGGTTGGCTGACGATAGGGAGCAGTCGTAGGTCTTCGAGATCGTCCCCGTAGACCAAGATGGAACCGGTGGCGACCAAAGTGACATAGACTTCGGCTCGCTCAGGGGCTTGCCAATCTTCTGTGAGAGTTGTGCTGAGACCGTTGGCGCGAGCGAGGACCATATATTCTTCGGAGACGTCGAGTCCCTTTATCTGGAAGAGGCCGTTCGAGTCGGTGCTTGCGAAGTAGGGCACTCCAGGATGGTCTGAGCCGAAGACAACGACCTCGGCCCCAGATACACGTTTTCCGTTTGTGTCCTGCACGATGCCTCGGGCGACTCGCCCTTCTAGGAGTGAGATGGTCATGCCTGGGTGGGCGTCGACGACTTGAGGAACACGCCCTTTGGAGGTTACGAGAATGGCGAGAGGTTCCGAGGGGGCGTCGTCAAATTGGAAGTGACCGTCTAAGTCGCTGCGGGTCTCACCTCTCCAAGAGCCGGACTCGGCGGATATTTTTGCGTTGCCGATGGGGGCGCCGTTTTCCGCGGCGAGAATCTGTCCTTCGACTTGAAACGCGTTGGTTAGAACGATTTCCAAGTCGGATATGCTCGTGCTTTGGCTCGGGTCGAGGGGAACTAATCGGGTCGCGTAGCCCCGAGCGCGAACTTCTAAGAGCTTGGCGTTGTAAGGGAGCTTGGCTGAGAATGCGCCTTCCATGTCGGTTGGGAAGGGGCGTCCAACTGTCGCCATCTTGGTGGCCCCAAAGCTCACTTGTGGAAGAATACCACGGAGATTCGCGGGGGCGATGGCCTGACCGTCTTCGTTGACGACGCGGCCAGTTAACATTTGAAACTGCGGAAGTTCGACTCGGCGTCGTTTAGGGTTGTTTCCCCGTGGGCCACCGTTTTGGGTTCCGTTGCCAGACCCGGATGTGCTGCGGCCATTACGCGACTTGTTCTTCTTCGCGACCTTGCCGCCACCGTTCGTCTTTGATTGGTTCTTTTCCTCTTTCATAAGGACAAGGCCAGCGGCGACAATGAGGAGGAAAGCGCAGGAGAGGAGCAGGGCTTTCATGAGACGGAGGTTGCCGGGAGCTTCAATGGCGTCGTGACTGGCGCTCCCGTAACGTTGATTGCGAGCGCTGTCTGTTCTCTTGCGTTCAGCGCTACCGCTGTCTGTTCGAGAGCTGCGTGCTGATGAAGATGATCTACCACGGGCGGATCCGTAACGATCTTCCCGGGTGGAGCGGCTGTCGTGAGGCGATTTTTTCTCTTCGGTGGCGGCTTTGTGCTCCGCCGAGCTTTGCATTCGTCGGGCGGCACGGCGCGCCGAATCCGGGCGCTCACGGCGAGTTTTGCTGCGTTTTTTGCTGGTGGGTTCCTCTTTGTCGGATTGTGCGCTCATACGAGCGGAGGCGCGACGTTTAGCGCGCCAGTTCTTCTTGTCTTTCTTGTCTTTCTTCCGTCGGCGATTTTCCCCCGACGCGGACTGGCTACCCGATGACATTTGCAGAAGACTCCTGTTTGATTCTCTTGTGGGTTCCCAAATGAGGGAGACATCCACTATGTGGATAGAGAATTCTGGCGTGATAAAGAACCCAGAAAAAGAATGATTTCCGAAAGACCTGCCTGTGATTCAGACCTTTCGGAAAACCGGATTGAGCAAGTTGCTCAAGAGAGGTTGATAATTGTTCAAGTCGCGGAGCTTAGCGAAGCTTCACAACTTTGACGTAACCGCCGTGGAACCAACCGTTCCGTGAATCAAAGTGGATTCCATACCATGCGCCGCTTGCGCCGCGAATGTAGTAAGTCTGACCTTTACTCGCGGTGCCCAGGCGATAGTTTCTGGTCGAGGTTCCGGTTCGGACATTGAGGGCGCTGGCTGTGACTTCGGCAGCATTACCGGTGACTCGGCGAGCATATTTACCGCTGATCCAAGCGCGTCCTGTTCTGTAGTAGATCTCATACCAGCCGCTTCGGCTGCTGCGAACGACGAACTTTTGGCCTCGTGAAGCTGAGCCAACGACAGATCCCCACACACCGTTGCGGACGTTCAAGACACTTGCTGTGATCTCGACGCCATATTTTCCGCTTGGCGCAGGAGTGGGTGTCGGGGTAGGTGTTGGTGTAGGTGTGGGCGCAGGTGAGGTGCTTCCGACGTTCTTCACTCGTTGAATGAAGCCAGTCCAATCGAAGTGACGACCTGGGTCGGTGCGACGAGCAGGATCAAGCTCGTAGTGACCGAGGATATATTTCCTTGAGATTTGGATTTTGTATTTATCGCAGAGGTATCGAGTGAGTCGAGCCAGAGCGTCGTATTGGGCGTTTGTCCAACCGTTCTCAGCAGCTTTTCCTTCGTTCTCGATTCCGATGGTGTCGCCGTTGTGATTGCGGACGTGCCATGAGATATCGTTGTCTCTAACCATTTGTGTGATGCGCCCTGATTTGGCGACGACGTAGTGTGCTGAAACACGAGCGCTGGAATTTTGGAACCAGTTGATCGCGCTACTTTCGCTTCCTTCGATCGTGTGAATAACGACACGTCGGATGGAGCGTGAGGACCGGCGACTATAATTTTTTGAGTGCGCTGAAATGAATCGCATGCCTGGTTTTGGCGCGGCCTCTGCAGTTGTTGCAAAGCCTGCAAGCGCTAACATGCTAGATATCAGGGTGGTTTTGATCACTTGTCTCATGGTATTGGACCTTTCCATATCTAAAACTCGATCTTTCCCGTTCTGAATCCAGTAGCCACAAGGTTTGAAACTTCGTGCATTCTTTTTGAACTTTATTTTCTCAAGTTATTCACGAAGCTTTTTGCGGCCCAAAGTCGCTGTCGTTTTTGCAACTTATGATGAAGAATGTTACGGCTCACATCGTTCCACTGTCTAGCGCTATGTTGACTTTTCCGATCATTAGCTCTGGTGTCTCATATATACGGAGATTACATTTGGTCGCGAAGAAAGAACTGCAAACTCTATAAACAGAGGATACCCATGAAGAAATCTTGTGGACAGATGCTGGCCGTGATGAGCCTGACCACACTTTTCAGCGTTGTCGGATTCACACAGAATGTACACGCTGGAGACGAACATTGGTCACCGCAATTCCCAAAACCGAGGGGCAGCACGAAGATGCTCCCCAACACAGGGATGGCCGATGGCACCGGAAAGCCAATCGCCCGTCGAACCAAATGGCACGACGGCAAACTCTATGTCTGTGGAGCTTGGGAGACCGGCGCGAGCGCCGTCAATCAAACGAAATCAAGACGCAATGAATATTGGTACCTGTGGGCGTGGTCCCCAGAGGGTGGCTGGGAAGCCATCTCCTATTTTCACTCTGCCCAAGGCGGAAACGGACCAGATGGAATCATCAATGACTTCCTCTGGCTCCCCGATGGTCGCATGGTTGTTTGCGGTGAATTTACTCGCCTCGATAACCCTGGCGGAATCATGTATCACCGCGTGAATGCTCTCGCGGTCTACAACCCCAAGGAACCGTCGGCCAATAAGTGGAAACCCCTCGGGACCTTCCAAGCCAATGGAACAGTCAGCGCCGGAGGCTCGTTCAAGTGCCTGGCCTACGACAAGAAAAACAACGACCTCTACATGGGAGGTAGCTTTCCAGGAATCTCTGGCGCTCGTTTTCGCAGAAAAGAAACCCTGTCTCCAGGTGTTCACAGATACGACTTCGACACCAAGAGCTATGAGCCGCTCTCCCCAGGAGTTTATGGGGCGAAGCCCATTGTTTACAAGATTCAAGTCGACTCAAGCACCACTCCCGCCACAATCTATGTTGGTGGATCCTTCCATTACACCGGTGGCAACGGTGAAGACCCAGTGCGCTCAAGTTCGACCTCACGCTACACGACAGGCTTCGCCTCTTTCCAAGAAGGAAAAGGGTGGAACTGGTATCCAAAGAAGGGCATCCGCAAACAAGATGGCGGCAAAGAAGCTGTCCTGCAGCGAGCGGCTGACTATAAATTCTTCGACAGCGTCCGGGTCCTCGACTTCCTCGTCGATGGCAAGGACATCTGGGTCGTCGGCGCCTTCTCTGAAGGAAAAGGCAGCGGCGAAAAAATCCGTGGCATCGCCAAATGGGATGACGCGAAGCAAAAGTGGATCGATCCTACCGGCAAAGGTGGAATCGGACGCGAGTGTTATTCCGTCGCCAAAGGCGCCAACGGCAAGCTCTACTTCGCTGGATCATTTGGCGGCTGGGTTAAAGGCAATCAGTACTACAAAGGATTCAACAACGGCGACGCCGCCCACCTCGTCTGTAGCTATGACCCAAAAACAAAGAAGTGGGAGCAGCTCGGAAGCGGCCTCGGCTCAAGAAGCATGCCAGAAGCACGGCTGACCGTGAACGGCAACGACGTCTATGTCGTCGGTGACTTCAACTACATTGGCGGAATGCGCCAGGGCAAAGATCGTCGCAACGATAAGAAATGGGAGTCCTGGTATATCGCTCGCTGGAACGAAACCATCGACTTCACAAAAACTCCAGCCAAGGTTCCTAACGCCGCAACCAAACGGTCAAACCACTGGACTCCTCCAACCAAATCATGGTCCAGCAATAACTCGCACTGGTCCCGGGCTTTCCCCAAACCTCCTCGCGCTCGCGGCAAGAAGTCCATGCAGACCGGCAAGACCGGCATGGATGACGGAACGGGGGCTCCTCAAATCTCCGGCATCGTGAAATACAAAGACACCATCTATATATGTGGACGCTGGGAAGCGGTTCGCAATCAGAACTGGTATGTCTGGACTCACAACCTCAAAAAAGGTTGGCAGCCTGTCGCATGGCAAGACAAGAGCGGCGCGAAAACGGGGGTTGGAAGTCCTCCCAAAGGCATGAAGATCCGGGATGACAAGCTCTGGGTCTACGGTGCGATTTCCAACTACAAAGGTATCGGCATCTATGACTTGAAGACCAACAAATGGGAGCAATTGACCGGTAAGACCGTCGATGGCAAGCCCGTTGTTGGTGTCTCGGCTGATCCGAAGAGAAGCGGACCTGTCAACGATATCGCCTGGGACAATAAAACCGGCGACCTCTGGATGGTTGGAACGAGCGGCTATCACACAAACAGCGCTTACAAGTCTCCGCTCGCTGTGGGCCAGATTGTTCG
>JARGOJ010000969.1 GCA_029210225.1 Planctomycetota bacterium | reverse complement strand
CTGGAGCCCTCGTGTCTTTCGAGATCTGTCAAGATGGCATAGACTGGACGCTTACGTTGATCAAGCGCGCACTGTTCTTCGGTCGATTGGAGCGACCTTTTGTTCACCAACAGCATCTTATTGTGTTTCTCGTGTTTGGGTTGACTCCAGGATCTTGTTTTCAAGGGCCTCGATAGTCTTAGCAATTTCCTGGCTAATCCAAGTAATTTCGTGGATTAGTGAGTTACTCTGTGAGTCTCCAAGGTTCTCCAAACAGTCGGAATTCAAAATCGTTTCCAAGTGCACAGCCAATGTGCCATAATTTAATGGAACTCCATGAGAAGAAGACTGTTTCATATTCGAAAATTTGTGAATATGACTACTTAGCTCTTCTTTGATAGAATTTGTCGCCTCTAAAAAATCGCCTCTATTCATATAATCGTTCTTTTCAAGAGCGGATACTTTGCCACATACATCGCTGATTTGCATTTGTATGGACTGGAATTCTTCGAGCTTTCTAACCATAACAATACGTATATTCTCACTCTCGGTGATCCTGGCCTGCTCTTCACTGACCTTGGCTTGTCGATTGAGAGCCGCCACCTGCGCAAGCATCGCTTCAGTTTGGGCTTTGAGAGCAATCTCTGACTGCTCCTGAGCTTTTGCACTTCGCTCGAGTTGCTCCCGCTGCGCCTCCATTTCAAGTCGGGTTAGTCTGAGTTCTTCCCGTTGAAGTTCGAGTTGGTCCCGTTGGAGCTTAAATTGCTCTACATTAGATTCCCTTGTAGCCTTCAGCTCCTTAGTTTGAAGAGAGATTGCGTAAACGGCTCCAATCAAGGCCAAACCCGTAAACAATGCGTTAACAGCTCCGAAAGAATCTCCAATCGTCCCACTGGTATTCCAACTGGAGCTCCAAGCAATGCCTCCCATCCCCGCCCACGACAATACCCATAGAAACATTACTAGGCAGATAATATGCCTCAGTGAAAGCGGGAGCCCATTTTCATCACCTGATTGTTCACTCATATTCTGATTCTCGCCCTTCGAACCAACTAGTAGCTTGGGGTGTCTGGAATAGCCGACACTTTCCATTCTAACCCATTTTCGATTGTCAGAGTGGCTACACTGCTTTCCCCATGAAACAAGGGATAGAATGGAAAGTTGCTTGGAATAGCCGAATAGCCACTTCTCGAGAAAGTATACCTATATAACGCCGTTATAAAATCCATAAACTCTATAATAGTAATAACTTACTTATTTATTTATTATAGAGATTCTCGGCTAAACAGGGGGTTCCCGGTTTTCGGGTGGCTATTCGGCTACACTTCACAATTAACTACAAAAACGACAGGGATAAAGCCAGTGTGATCGAGATCAACAAAGAGGGTAGACTGAAGGGTAGACTCGCAAGGATAAAATTAGTCAATATCACTAGAAATAGTAGTTACAAGACAATAAGACGCAGAACTCATAATTCGTAGGTTCCTGGTTCGAGTCCAGGTAGGGGCATGGCTCTCAATCCTATGAACACTAATCTTGAGGGCTTTTTTGATGGAGTGATTAACAGTGCAGGCATTGGCCATGAGCACAAGAAACATCCTTTCAAAGCAGCGCAGGTACTCGCTTTTCATACATGGCTATTGGCTCCGCTACTTCTTCTTTGAGGCTTTGAAGGCTTCCATTCTTGCCTCGCTCCCTTCCGCTCTCTCTATAATTTCAGCAGCGGTCTTACCGTCGAAGTTCTCCTTCGAGAAGTTTTTGACGCTTTCATCTCCAGCGAATGCTCGGGCGATAACCTCTGAGGCAAGTGTCCTCATCGCATTATCGAACTTGGCCTTCTCTTCCTCGCTCAGAGAATCCCTGACCTTTTGCATAGAGGCTTTCCTTGCCTCCGGGCTGCTATCATCCACGACCGGTCCCCGTGAGCAGCCAAGCGTAAGCAGGCAAGTGAGAATGAGAGCTGTTGATAAGACTTTGCGAAGATTCATAGACCCCTCCATTTTTGACTGTCAGACGAAGATCCAATAGGAAGGATCTGCGACATTGAAGATATGGGTGGGTGTGAATGGAATCGGTTGGGGCTATGCTGCCTTGCTTTGCTAAAATCGAGTCAAAACGAAGCCGGAGGCTCTATGGAGTGGAAGCAAACAGTCGAAGAAGAAGGTTATTATTGGTGGAAGCGAGACCCTCAAGCTCGGCCGGACATGGTGAACTTGCTTGATTATGACGATGGTCAAGGATTGCGCATACTCTCCTTTGGATACGATTCAGACCGCCGAACAGAACTGCAAGAATGGCTTGAATGGTCCCCTGAGAGCCAATTCTGGGGACCAATTAGCCAACCCGAAGGCTAGGCGGTCAATCGAAGCTTGCCTGAATTGAAGCGGCCATGCGCAAGAATTAGCCGGTGATGAGAGAATGAGACATTCACCTGGATCAAGTTTCATTGGAAACTCCACTTCTCCGATCAAATACTGCCCGCAACATCAATGACTGGTCACATTTGAGGAATTCGTCATGAGAGCATCACTAACGGCCCCTCAAGTGACCAAAATCATTGATCGACACAGACGGACGCCCTCACAAACTCCAATCAATGAGAAGTCAAAAAGCGAAGCCAATCAAACTTTTCACCAACTCTCCCTCCTTGCTATCATGAGAGGCCTGAAGATTCCGTAAAATAGGAACTCACTGTTAAAAGCAGCCAAAGACGATAAAAGCCCATCGACGCTTTTCATGTCCGCTAAAAAAGCATCTATCGAACCTAAGCACGAGATCAATGGGCCCAATCAATCAGGTCCAAAATTCACGAATCTCTTAGAAAGTCAGGTATGACCGAAGATCACAGAGACCAAGCAGACCTCAATGCCGAGAGTTCCCAACCAAATTCGGGCGCGAAAAAATTGGTCCTCCTCATTCTCGCGGTCCTCTTCGTAGCTGTCGCGAACTGGGGCATTTTGACTTACAACCCCAGACGCACTAAACATTCAGACTCAACGACTGCCATTGGAAGCCTCAGGACAATCGCCGCAGCTCAGAACATCTATCAAGAACGCGTTGGGAAAGGACAATTTGGAACCCTTGTGGATCTTCACAAAGCCAGTTATATCGACGACTTCCTCGGAACGGGTCTAAAACAGAACTACCGGTTCCAGGTGACTATTGGTAAAGACTCCAGTGGGAAGCCGGCGTTCTGGGCAGGCGCGTTTCCAATCAAAGAAGTAACGGATAAACACCGATATTTCTTCATTAACAATGAAAGTCGCATCTATTACACAGATAAGATTTTCACGGTACCGAAAAACTCGTTCCAGCCCCCCAAAGACCTCAAGCTTATTGGGGCCAAATGAGCGGTCAGGTTGGGACCTCAATCAATTTCCAGAACAAAGAATAAATATTCCGACCAGAACATCAGGCATATAGGCAAGCAACGATTTTTGACACCAGAGCTTCCAAATTCTCTGCATACGTCCGTATCTGATCTCCATTCCACAACCCAAACAACATCGCCGCATTCCCTGGTTGAGTCGGATGTCAATCTAGATCCTCAGTTTAACCGTGGAGTTTCGCCGACAAGCGTTCAATAACATTGACACCTTAGCGATCATTGTCCGAAAAATCGTTACGCTCTTACTCTCCACCACTGAAAG
>JARGOJ010000968.1 GCA_029210225.1 Planctomycetota bacterium | reverse complement strand
CTATGATGGTCTGCATCGACCCACAGTCATTGAAGACAACGACTCCAGAGTCGACTACTTCTACGATCTCATGGGGCATCTTCGGAAAGAAATTCTGACCGTCGGAAGCAAGTCAAGAAGCGCGCCGAGTGAGTTCCTCCAGGGCACAAGCTCAACGACAGAGTATGGCTTTGACGGCATGGGTGTTCGACGCCAGGTCAAATATCCTAATGGCGAAGTCTTTATCACCGAGCCTGATCCTCTAAACAGACCAAAGAAGATCTATCGTCCTGGGCAGGAAAGCTCCCCCATTGCTGAATATACCTATGTGGGAGGCCGTCGCTACGAGGATAGCTATGAGAACGGCACCAAGATCACAAGGCTTTATGACGGAGCTGCTCGCCTGGAGAAAATCACTCAGACCAAGGGCTCAACAACCCTGACTGGTTTCCTCTATCAGCACGATCGCGAAGGAAACCGCAAGTTTGAGCAGCCTTACAACTCTTCGGGAGTTCTCCAAAACGGCTCTGTTTACGAATATGACTCGATTTACAGGCTCACCAAGGCTGACCACAACATCTCCTCGACGAGTTTAGCCAGTGTCTCCTTCAACACAGCGGGATCAACAGGCCTTTCGAATGTCTCGAAGCACGATTACTTTTCCTACGATAAGGCAGGAAGCCGGACCTCTCACACCCGAGATGGCGGAACCGCGACGTCTTACACCCAGACCACCGCTGACGGTGATAGGAACCAGTATTCCACGGTTGCGGGTCTAAACCAGACTCATGACGACAACGGAAACTTGACCGTTTCTGCTCTTGGAGGAAGCAATAACGAGAATCGCAAGTTTGATGAGTCGAACATGCTCGTTGAGTTGGAGCGTCCTGGTGACAACTTGGAGGTTGCTTATCGATATGACGCCACAGGTCGCCGAATCACGAAAGAAATCGACGACAACGGAAGCTTGAAGACCATCGAGTATGCCTACTCAGGAGCTGAGGTTATTCAGGAATATGCTGCCGGAACAGGGGTTGAGAACAAGACCTTTGTTTATGGCCCAGGCATCGATAACCCGATTTACATGGATGCGGCGACTTCAGGAACAAGCTACTTCGGAACCAACTCCATCGGCTCGATCACGGCTTTGTCGAATTCTTCAGGAACCTTGCTTGAGTCCTATGAATATAGGCCCTTCGGTGAGGAAACCATCAAAAATGCAAGCGGAACCGTGATTTCTGGAACCGCTTATGCGAACCCCTTCATGTTCACTGCTCGACGGAAGGACTATGAGGAAGGCTCCGACCTCTACCACTTCCGAACCCGCCAATATTCAGCGATTACAGGCCGGTTCATCAGCCACGACTCATTGGGTGACTGGGGCTCCGCCATGAACCGTGGTAGTGGTATGGCCTACTGTAATAATAACCCTATAAATTGGAGAGATCCCTTTGGATTGGATGGTGAAGATGATGATTCAGTTCTTGATTGGTGGTGGACGGGCGTAAAGGTGCTCTACACACCTCTCAGAAAGGTGGTTGAGTATGGTGAGAATGAGATCAAAGAGAAAGTTGAAAACTGCAAAGCTGGAGTGAAGCTACTACAAGGTGATGCTTCAGGAGTCAAAGACCTCATCGATAAGCGAATTCTAAAACCCTTAGAAGAAATCGTCAAAGATCCGAAAGTTGCCCTTCCAAAATACAAGGAAGGCGTTGAGACAGGCGAGGCATGGGCGGATGGCGACTACGATAAAGTAGCGTGCAATACTGCCGATCTCATTTTTGATCTCACATTGTTTTGGTTTGGTTCTAGATCAATTTTTCCAAAGGGAAGAATAAAATCTCCGGGAAAGAAAGCAAATAGCTCCATAAAGAATGGGAACTGTTTCCTTGCCGGAACACTTGTTGCAACCCCCAACGGCGATGCTCCCATCGAGGAGTTGGAAGTTGGGCAGAAAGTTCTATCCAAGGACAAAGGAGAAAACGTCGAGAATGAAGAAATGCCGACGAAAGACTGGCTCAAAATTATCGCTCGAATTCCAGCACGTGAAGATGGCGAATCATGTGATGAAGACGGCGAGTTAATCTTACTTCGTTCTCCAGAGTGGCTGGACAAAAACTACGACTCGGATACAAATACGGTATTTGCTAGTTCTCGGGAAGTAAGCTTTCCGGGCTGGCTACCGGTGATTGCGATCAACAAGATCGAAAGCTTAGAAATAGGAGCTGGACAAACTGTTCTCACCACAGTCAGTGGTCCGTCAAGAAATGTCTTTCAACTCAAATGTATAGAGTCGTCTCAATTGATTAAAGGAACTGGAAATCATCCAATCTGGTCAGTTGATCGCAACAAGTGGGTTGAACTTAGTGACTTGAAAGTCGGCGAGAAGTTGGAAGCGTCAACAGGATATACCACTGTCGAATATGTAGAGTGTTTGCCCGGGAGCTTTAGAGTCTTCAATCTTGAAGTCAGAGGAGTTCACAATTATCTGGTTGGCAGGTCCAAGATACTTGTACATAATGGAACCAAGACTTCGGGATCTAGTGGACATACGCCTGGCAGAGGTCATCAAAGGAAAAGTCTTCCACAAAAGAAAAAGAGAGCGCAGAAAAAAGCCAAGAATAAAAGGAACGCCAAAATTGAAGCCTACGATAAGAAATGGCGAGAATGGAATAAATTGAGTGAGGAGGTGAGGAAATTAAAAGAGTTAAAACACCCCGGAAAACCGCCAAAAGGATGGGAACCTCCTAGTGACTGCCCTGGAGAGTAGATAATACACCATCTAAATGCCGTATCATTATTGACAATAGGAGTTTTTACATGAATGAATCAAGTGAAATGGCAATGCCTAAAACAGAACGAAAATTTGATAGTCCTTGGGAAGAGATTGAATACCTTTATCAGAAAGCAAGTTATTGGCTGCTGTTTAGAAATCAACGATATCGTTCTCAAGTCTTTTTTGAACGAATGAAGAAATTAGTTCAAGTTAATGACCCTCTAGGCAAAACGCTTTGTGGCGCTGATGCATTGGCGCTCATTGCTGATTTTGAGGGCTCTATACAAGACGAAATGGACGCAAGAAAGCATGCAATGGATGTGTTAGTAGAGATGTTGAGAAATGGGCCGGAGTGTCGTGATCATGATTGGAGTGACGTAACGGATGCATTGGTTTTACAAGCTTCCCTTCATGCTGACATAGAAGATCATGAAAGGACCTATGAACTGCTTTGTGAGGCTGAACAAAACTGTATTGCGCAAGGTCTTTCAGCGGACTATGAAACATGGGAGAAAGAACTGTTGCCCAAATCATACTGGAGAGCGCAATAACAGGTATGGAATCTGTTTCCAACCATTGCTGAGGTGCAAGTTTTAACAACCTTTACTCCCGAATACTCACCAGAGAATTGATGAGCCGAACAAGAGCCTTTTGATCTTTCTCATCTAAAGGCTCTTGTTGTCATTTCAAAGTGGCCTGTTTCTTAAGATCTTCCCGGTCCAATAACAAATCCCCACTGACATTAAGAGTCACAGCCAAACGCCTCAAGACATCGAGACTCAACCAAGTCGGTGGGAATCTCAAAAAGCGCGTTTGCTTGATTTCTGTAGAGTCTTCTCCACGTTCTTCTTAACAATCAAGGCTTCAATCAAGCGCA
>JARGOJ010000967.1 GCA_029210225.1 Planctomycetota bacterium | reverse complement strand
TTCGTCGACGTCGACAAGGAATTCTCGTCGCAGATAGCTGACAGACAATAGAGGATCTGCGCTGAAAGTCGTATCTGTTAAGGAGTTACTTATCTGTCCCTCAATGTCGAACACTATCCGCGAGCCAAGGCCGATCATGGAGATTAAATCTAATTTGCCATCCCCGTTCATATCTGCAATCTGCGCGGGGTAACTGACGACCTCATTCAGTTCGTCCGTCCTAAATCCAGAAACGGATGAGTGAAGCGTTTTAAATTTTCGCCCGTCGAGGATCAGCGCCGATCCGTCGTTGGCATGAACTAAAAGCTCGGGCTGTTGATCGTTGTCAATGTCATGCAAAGACAGAATCCAACTCTTTGGATCACGAAATTGTTTGAGTCTAAATCTCTCTCGAACTGTCAGATCGGCGATATTGATCACAGCGCCTTCACCAAATTCGGAGATGGCAATGAGCTCGGATTTCCGTTTCACAAAGCTTGATATCCCCGATTCGAATATCTTATTCGATCTTAGAGATTTATCTTCTTTGACCATAAACACGCTCCCCACTGCGCCAGTTAACACGTATTCATCTCCGACTTTCAATATCCGATTGTGAGTTGAGGGCTCCGGCACCTTCCGCAGGTATTTGATGTTACCGCGCTCTCTCAAGGCTAAACTGGCAAATCCGCCGCCATGACAAAACATAACCCGCGGAGGCCCATTCGTCTCAATGTAGGCGCGAGCATCACCTTTCTGCCAGGGCGTCTTAAATTTAGACACCCGTTCTTTGAAGCGAAATTTCTTTTTTGGGTCGAATTCAAGCTGATAAACATGGATGTTCTGATTCCCGAAGTAAACGAGGCAGGCTTTGCCATTGCTCAGCGGCGGGCCAATCAATGGGGGTTGCCCCGGGTTTTCAGGCATAGACTGGCAAAACAGGACCTCTCCGTCCTTCCCCGAAATCACGAAGAGGCTCTCGACCTTCGTGTTCAGAAAGCCTCGGCCCACTAAATCTAAGACTCCATCACCGTTGAGGTCACCAAAGGACGAGAGGGCTGGGTTTAATTGAATTCTGTGGTCCTTTACAAGCTTAATCTTCCATGGAACATCGCCTGTGCATTCAATAAATTTGTTAGCTCTCACACGAATCAATTCGTCAGCTCCCTTGCCATCAAGATTCTTAATGATGAGCCGATCACCCGATTTGTTAGGGAACTTCGGGCGACCGAATTGATAGAAAACGCACTTCTGTTTTTGCACAACGAATAGCAGATGCCCAGCTCCTTTTTCCAATTGAACGATCGCTGGTCTCAGGCGCATACTCCGGACCTCTGCCGGAACACGCATTGAACGGCGCAGCTCACCAGCGCTAGAATAGGCTCGGATTTCGAAGCTGTTGGTCCGGGCTATCTTGCGCTTTCCCTTCTCCTTCCCCTTATTCGTCTTCACATTGTCAGAAACACCATTGACCGCACAAATCCACTCATACGAGCCATCGTCGTCAATGTCTCCCACGACTCCCCGACCAAAGTACGATTGAATCTTATCCTCCCAAAGCTTAACCCCCGCCGCGTCATAACAAATGACCCGATCATTCGTTGTCGAGAGGATGCACTCTGGACCCTTAAACTTAAGAGGCGTCACGATCAATCGTTGAAAATTCGCGCCGTCCTTCGTCCACTTTGAACGGCCATCTTCAGCATCGATTGCGATGAGGTCCCCGCCAGTCTCTAGCAAGACGAGAGGAGATTTCACATCGTTGATCACGTGAATCTTCGCATCGCCTTTTTTCAAATCACTCTTCGTCCACAATAACTCCCCTGTATCACTGCGAATGGCATAGAGCACAAAGGGCTGTACTGACTTCGCGAGTATGACGGAATATGGTTTTTCCGTTAGTTTTACTTGGTGAAAAGGAGAGTATGCGGAATACCGAGCCGTAGTGCATCCCCAGAGTCTCTCGCCTCGCCCAGTGAACCGTTGAATCCCCTTGTATCCAGTGCCGACTAACAGACTCGGAACTTGACCTCTATCGAGAGGTAATACTCGAAAACGTGCGTCATGAATATCCACAGCACCTAATATGTTCCCTGTTTGACCATCTAAGCGAACAAGCTGAGTCTTCGTCACACAAATGACCTCTAACTCACCGTCATTATCTAAATCAGCGACGCTGATGTGACGACGATATCTGGCATTGTTCTCGGCAGTTTGGAAGCCCCGAGACCAAAGAAGATTGAACCGCCCACCTTTCAACGAATAGCACTCGATGTGATTTTTACGTGCGATGACAAGATCGACATAACCATCGAAGTTGAGGTCGCCAAACTGGTAATCAAGAACCTCACTCGCAAATTCATAGTCCGACGTGCTCATCTTCGAGTAGTCAATAATTTCACCGTGACCCTTGGGGTTAGTGACGTTCACAACTCTCGATTTATCAAAGAATCCTGGCTCGGAGTAACTTAATCGATATCGACCACTCACCAAACTGACTTTCCCCAGGCGGCCCTTTTTTCCCCTCGGACGCAGACTAATAGATGTGGACGTTTTCGACCTCAATGATTCACTCATCGGACCAATGGTCTTGGGAAGATCTGTCTCACAAGTGATTGACACCGTCGCCCCTTGTTTTCCCTCCAAAGTCAAGTAAAGCGGACACACTTTCAACGCCGGCTCAAGCGTTAATTTCACTGTTTGATCGGAAACAACGGCGACGGTATATTTGGGAGCATCTTCAAAGGGCAAGAACGGCTCTTTGAAACCTCTCACAGCGCGTACTTCGGTCCCGATAAACGGCCAAACACGGCGCTCAATAACAGGGCTTCCCGCCTCTAACACGATTTCTTCTGAACCCACTCGAATCACTGAGTTCACTGGCATTTGTTCCACGTTGAGAAGGAGAGTTCCGGGGCGCAAAAATATATAGGCAAATATGAAGAGCATGAGGGGAAGAACAATGAGCCCAAGCACAGTTAAGGTCGGGTTTCTCTTCATCCATTTCAAAAGCGCCGTTAAGACAGGATCTTTCCTCGCGCTCACGGCGCGACCACTTATGAACTGTTCAATGTCATCCTGAAAGTCTTGAATTGTCTGGTATCGGTCGCCGATTTCTGGCGCCATTGCTTTTTTTACAACGGCCGCCAATTCCGGCGGAACAAAACGCTTCCCTGCAGCGATTTTAGGGTCGACATATTGCCCTTTTAGAACCTTATTAATTGCTTGTATCGCTCCCCCAGGAAAGGCCTTTTTCAATGTGAGCATCTCATAGAGAATAATCCCAAGCGAGAAAATATCTGACCCCGGTCCCAATTCAGCAGTCAATCCGTCAGCCTGCTCTGGTGACATGTAATTGGGGGTCCCAGAGATATCTCCGTCCATTGTCCAGACGCTATCTTCTCCTCCCGCCTCCCTAAGGCTCTTCACTCTCCTGTTCGCTGAGTCTTTCGAAACCCGGCCGGTTTTCTTTAGCTCTCCGGCTTCCATGGCCTTCGCCAAGCCCCAATCCATGACTAGAACCTCGCCATGCTCACCAAGCATGATGTTTTCCGGCTTTAGGTCGCGGTGAAGGACCTTATGAGCGTGGGCAAAGCTGACGCCGTCTAAGATCTTCATGAAAATGCTCAGGTATTTTTGCAAGGAGACCTCGGAGC
>JARGOJ010000026.1:2351-23086 GCA_029210225.1 Planctomycetota bacterium | reverse complement strand
CTGGCCATCGATGCCAACACTAGAAGAGAAGCTGTACGCTTCATGAGAGAACCTCCATAAATGGGCGTGAGCCCTGGATTTATTGAACGAGAGACACTACGAATTCCCATTGTTCAGAGACCTTTGAGGCATAGAGGTGTTGTTAAAACCGAAACGATCGACGTCCGCTGCTTTGAACAGCTTGGCCGGCCTGGTGACGGATTTAGAAGTCCCTGGATTGAACAATGAAGACCCTGTCTCCAAGTGCTTTTTCGCCAAACGGTGAGCTTAGCGTGAAGCAAAAACTTGGGAAAAAGTCGATTCACAGCATTGAGACAGGCTGGGGAGCGGGAGGGAAACCTTGAAGACAAGAAAAATTGGGAGCTAGAGGGGGGAGTCGTCTTCGTGATGTTTTTAGAGATCCCTCGTTGACAGGCTGAGAGCTGAGTCTGCTCCTTTGGCTCTCTGATCGTTGTAGTGTCTCGTTGCGCTCTTCGTAGGGTGCCGGCGAAGCGTCTTTGCTCGTGTCCTTATATTGCAGAGCCTTAAGAGCTTCCAGATTACTATGGATGAAAGCAATAATGGCGTAGAGAGGCTTGGTTTGTCTGGATCCGCGTTTCACGGCGCTTAGGTATCGCCGTTTCTTAACCGGCTCTTTCGGGTCGGCCTCATGCGCTCTGCGAAGTTGTTCAATCTGGTCGTCCATAAACTTACGATCTTGGGAATGCTGACATGAGTCTTTACCAGAACGGCCTAATCTCCTGGTTTATGACCACCGAGACTCAAAAGACGGCTTAGCCATGGTCTATCGAGTTGGTAAGTGCTTCAGTCGAGTGTTCTGGCAGCCCGGAATCCGAGGTCGTCGTCGCGAAATGCGGCGTCGTTATTGCCACGATAGGCAGAGCGAGAGCCTGAAGCGATGTAATACCAACTGCCTCCCCGAAGCACATGGTCGGATCCCTCCCCAGTGAAGGGGTAAGGATCGACTGGGCCGTTCCTATAATTGTCTTTCCAACTATCTTCACACCATTCCCAAACATTCCCGCTCATATCTACTAAACCAAATGCGTTGCACTTATTCGCATGGGCTGTCACTGCATTGGTGTTCTTTCCACTATTTTCCTTGTACCAACAATAATCGCCGTTGAAACTAGGACCCCAAAAATATTCGGTCGTTGTTCCGGAACGGCACGCATACTCCCACTCCGATTCGCTGGGTAGGCGAAGTTTCCCGCCGCATTTCGCAAGCCAAGCTTTTACATCGTTCCAGGAGACTTTCTCGACTGGCTTATTATCTCCCTTAAAAGTGCTAGGGTTTTTCACGGAGATTCTCAGCCACTCTGCCTGAGTTGCCTCGAATCTTCCGATCAACATAGCAGGGATTGTGACTTCATGAACGGGTTTCTCATCTATATTCCCACTATTCGATCCCATTTGGTAGGTGCCTCCGGGAATCAAATTCATGAGCATGGCGCTCTTGAGATGCATAAAGGTCGCGATCCGGTGAGACTGTCCGTTGCAACTGTATTCCCTAGTTTCAACCCACTTGTATTGCGGAAGCAAATTTCTAGCGACGGCCGTGATTGCTTTGGTTTGTAAGTCTTTTGAAGTCTTGTTCCATTTCAAGCGATCTCTCAAAAGGCTCTTCGCTTTCCTCCACGAGACAGGGTTTTTTAGCGACTCCGAGTATGCCGGACTATAGAGATCAATCGCTGTTTTATAGAGCGTCGCCGCATCGTTGTATTTCGAGACGGCTTCATAGAGGTCTTTTTGTTTCTCCGCTGATTGCCCGGCAGACTTTGCCAGCTCCCCTTGCCCCGCTTCTCCAGGGAGTTTGAGCGCGCTTCCCTGGCTTTTGCTTAGCAACAGTTCCCACTTTTTTTGTTCTGATTCAGCGGCGTTCTTGGCATTAGTCAGCTTCATGCTCACTTGCCGTTGAAGTTCTTTTGAAAGGTTCTGGTAAAGGCTCTGGCATTTCGCAAATTCTACGCTCGCCTGATCGGGGAGCTTTTGTAATTGAAAAGTCTTGCCTAGCTTAAAAGACTTGCTTGCCGCACGCTTTTTCGTTCGGTCGCCTTCAAATTTCCATAAACTCGAAGCAGATTCCCAGTCGTTCTGGGCCACTAGGGCATTTTGTAATGCTAACGAAGCTTTCCTTTGTGGATCCAGCTGTTTTGGATCTTCATCGTTAAGAGCGGCGTCGTTGCTTGCGGCCTTACTCTTGCGTGCCTCAAGCTCTTTATTCGTTTGGTTTTGTGAGGTCTTTTGCTCCGCCGATTTACCGGGACTGCCAAAGTAGGCGAAGGCTCCCATAGAAACAATTACGAATAACAGGACTATGGCAATTATTGGAAAGCTTGATTTAACTGTGCTTTCATTCAATTGGACTGAGCTAACGTTCGTCTGATTTTCCTGACGACTATCCTCTGGAGAGCCGTCAATTTGGGTCTGTGCGAGTTGTAACTGTTCGCCAACGAGCAGAGGATTTTGAGAGACCGTTGGAGCCTGAGTCTCGATTTGAACCTTTTGCGCTTCAGATGCGACCTTTTGACTATCGGCTTGAGACTGCAGTTTCCCATAGTCCGTATCGGAGATACCGGTAATCTTGGAGAATAGGGCGACACACTCCGCGGCTTTCGGTCTATCCTGTGGATCTTTAGCGAGACAGGCATCGACCCATTGATAAATCTCCTCTGGTACGTTCAGCCCGGGACGTTGATTCAATGGCGGATGGGGCATGTCCCCAATTGTTTTGGCCATTTGAATAATTGAACCGCCCTCAAAGGGGCGCTTGCCACAAATCAACTCATACATGATCACCCCTAATGACCAGATATCTGTTGCAGGATAGGCCTTACCGTCAAAGGCTTCAGGAGCTCCATAAAGCGGTGTATAACCTCCTCTCAGTGATTTCAGCGAGTGAGTGTCTTGTGCCAACTGAGAGGTTCCAAAGTCAGACACTTTCAGAACGTCGTTGTCGACAAGAATGTTGTCTGGTTTCAGGTCGCGGTGTACGAGTCGGTCAGGTTCCAAGGAATGAGCAGCATTGAGGGCAGACGAAATCTCAAAGCCCCACTTAGAGACATGACTGAATTCATAGGGCAAGGCCATTCGCTTCGTTAAGGATCCACCATTGCAGAATTCTAGTGCCATAAAGGGGACCGTCACGTCATGGTCAATGATTTTCACGACATTCGGGCACATTGCCAAACGGGCCGTCAGTGAAGTCTCTTGAGAGAAGAACTGGCCAATTTTTAATTTTGCCCACGACCTGGCTTTCTCCTGATTGAGCTCGGGAGAAATGTTCGGATCCGCTTTTCGTCCGGCCTGCTGGGCATATCGCTCCAGGAGGGATTCTGTGGGACACTTGATTGCCACCAAACGTCCTGTTTTACCAGGGCTTCTTTGATTGGTGTCGAAGGCTAGATAGACGTTGCCATAGGCGCCCTCTCCGAGGCTCTTGAGAATCCCATATTTCTTACTACCGTCATCGGTCGCAATGATTCCAAAGCGCATCTTCAAAGGAGCCCAATCGGTTTGACCGTCACTTCTGCATAGAGCCCCGTCATTAATCTGCTTGGCGACGATTTGAGCAAAGACTTCGCGAGTATCAAGAAGGCCGGCTCCTTGAATCTCCCACTTCTCATTTTCAAGACTTAGATTGGTCATAGATCTTGGTCGTCCACGGTTTAGAGAGTTGGCAATGAAACAATAATATACACTTTTTCGTTACTTGCCAGATTTCTTGGGACGTTGGAGCGAGTGAATAGGACAAATCTTGTTTGAAAATTCGTTTGGGCTTGTGACGACCGCCCCAAATAGCATGAGCTAGACCTTGGGGGAAGGTCGAGCCGAGAGTCATTGGCGGATAACCGAGGTCTTGAATTCACCGATTTGTCATCAAGCTCATTTCACAATGAGTGAGGTCCCGCAGATTGACTTTCCAAATAGTGATACGGAGAACCGAGGGCTCGAACCTCATCCCATGTCGCCAAGGGACCACCTGTATTCAAAGCAGAGCCACGCTCCATGCGCAGTTGATTCTCCAAGAGTGATAGTAGAGAGGAAGAGGAGGGTCTTGATCCCTACCCAAAGATTTTGCAGTGGGCCGATGGTGTTCCAAGCCATGCTGGGCACCCGCCCAGTTCCTCTTCCGAAGTGTGTCTCATCTGTCTAAGAAGGGATCATGGAAGTAGAGTTCGGACAAGGAAGGAATAGACCTGCCCGAGAGTTAGAATTGAGAACTTTGGGATCGAGCCATAGTAACTATCTCCAGGGTTGAATCGTTCAATGAATTGGGTGCTTTTATGATCAAGAAGGGATTTGAACCCTCACTCCCACAAAGGGGAACTAGCCCCTCAAGCTAGTGCGTCTGCCAGTTCCGCCACTTGACCAGTGTCGTATATAATTATTGATGCGTGTTGAGGTTTTAAAGGGACCACTGGGAGTTGAACCCAGATACTCGGATTTTCAATCCGTTGCCTTACCGCGTCGGCCATGGCCCCGTAGGGTTTTAGTGTGGGCCATGGTAAATCGAATCAATCCCATTTTTGCTCCTCTGTTCGTTCAGTGATTGTTAATTATATTGAATCTAATGATTAGACAATAGACGACGGAAAGCCGAGGTCTCGATCCCCACACCTTAGTGCCAACTGTTTAGCAAACAGAGCCAGTCACCCGACTGATTGACTTTCCAAATATTGATACGGAGAACCGAGGGCTCGAACCTCATCCCATGTTTCAAAGGGACCGCCTGTATTCGAAGCAGGGCCGCGCTCCATGCGCAATTGATTCTCCCGATCGAAATCGGAATCTATTTATGAATTGTTTGAGTTGCCAGTCATTCCGTGAGCAGACCGTCCGTATTCTTGGAGAATCTGTCTTTGAATGAACTTGCTATTCCCTGTCGCGTTCCTAGAGTGCCTCTTCAAGACGCCTCTTCCAGAGGAAACACGACCTGCTCAAGCGCTAAATCGGAGAGAGCGCGAACTTGGGAAGGAAGCGAGGCTGGAGAGACTAAAGGAGAGACGACTAAGGGAGATAAGGCTGAGTGAGAAGAAGCTAGAGGAAATAAGCGTGGAAGGAATCGAACCCTCTTCGGTGACGTTAGAAGCGTCATGCCTATCCAGTCGGCCACACGCCCAAGTTGATTGGGCTATGGGTCTTCGTTTTGTGACTGTGTTCTTCATGGTGTTTTATCCTCGAAATCGTTGTTCACACCTAAAGACCTCATGCGTCCAATACCCTGTCATGTTCTTTGAAAAACTTTGTTTCCTCTTTGAATCCCCATGAAAAGAAGGCTTTGCGTAGGGGCTGTGAAAACAGGGATCGTTAAGATACCCTAGAGCCTCTCAATGACCTCTATAAGATGATTGGTTCAGCGATGACCGTATATCGACGTATCCTATTGATTCTCGCACTAAGCTTGGTCCTCGGTTGCGATGCTGAGAAGACTCCAGCGCCTCAAGACAAGATGGCTGTGAAAGCTGTGGACGCCGGGAAGGACCAATCGAAGCCCGCCAATCAAGACGCGCCGGATACACCGGTGGACAAGGTCATTGAGAAGATTGAGGCGGTGAAAGAGCAGGCTAAGAAGGTTGTCACTGACAAAGAGACCCGCCGAGTTGTCTGCCTCGCGGTCATTTATGGATTGAAGAAAGCCGGCTCAGGAATGGTCTTTAAGGGTATCTCAGGAATTGGAACCGTGCCGTTAGAAATGAGCGCCGGCCTTATCATTGGAGGCGCTGTCATCTTTAGTGGCGCGAAGTTGCTCGAAGATCGCTTTGAACTCTGGGGTTACATTAAAGATGACCCCGCAAAAGAAGTCCGATTTACGATTCCCCTGAAAACGAACGGTCAAGAGCTTGCCGAGCTCAAGAACATCGAAGTTCAGTTTCACAAGTTAGACCTTGGTCCCGAAGACGACCTGCAATCAATGATCAAAGAGATTGAAAATCAATATACGACGGAGCAATCTGGGAACGCCGCTCAACAGTATTCATTGCCTCTGACAGGCTCTTAAGCGAAATAGGCAACAAGCTGCGTCCCTTTGAGGAGGAGCTGACCCTCTGCGGACCAGAGTTCGGCTTCCGACTCGGCGTAGCCGTCCGAGAAGTTGCGGCTTCTGGCTGAGTAGTAAACAAATTGCGACCCCGAAATCTTCGGGATGTCACCCATTGTTTGAAACATCCAGCTCACGCTGCTGGCTGGCGCTCGCTTATCAAACAAAGAGAGAACGGGGGCTGGCCAAGCATCCATGAGAGCGATGAGAGAGACAAGGCTTAAGTCTCCATTCCAATCATGGTGTCGAATCCAGCCGCTCAATTGAGCATCTTTAGAGCCGCTGAACGGGAAGCTTCCTTGGCCCCACCGATAGTCATACTGCTTGGTGAATTCAGGGCTCACATTTTCAATGAAGGGCCTCTCCTCGCAGCTCTCCAGGGTGGTGGGCGTCTTTTCTCGGGTCTGTTTTTTCTTGTAGAGGCTGTTCCTTGATTTCCCAAAGACCATTTCAGCGCAGGCCCCGACCTTTCCCTTTTGGAGTAGACGGGAATGCCATTGGCTGACCGAGGACCCCTGGCGAAGGCACTCGGTGCTTACCTCGGTCGATCCAGAGGCGAGGGGACCAATGAAAGAGACCATCATCGAGCGAAGATTGCGATCGGCGGCGACTTTGTTCGCCACAGATTGATAAAGCGCTGCGGCGATCAATCCGCCAAACATGGTCCGTCCCTGGCGGCAGGATGCGGGGAATTCAAAGCGATCCTCCGATTCTTGAAGCTCGCTAAAAAATTGCTGAATGGTCATGAAGGTCTTTCACAGTGGGAGAGTCGGGGGATCTCTTCGCTTGTAGGAAGAATGATCCTAAAGTTCGGGGTCTTGAATTGTGAGGAGAGGGCTCGCCTATTTCTTGTGAAAGGCTTGCCCTGTTTTATGAGCGCCGCCGATTCCACCGATAAGGCCGCCGACGATGCCCCCTAAGGTGGTTCCGATGCCTGGGCAGAGGAAAGTACCAAGGGTTGCTCCTGTGGCGGCTCCTCCTAATCCGCCAACGGCGCCACCGGTGTTCTCGGCGGAGCGTCGGCGATATTCCTTCTTGTCGATGCGACCTCGCATGAGCTGAGCGGTGTCAATGCCTTGATCGACGAGGAAGCAAGCCGCTGCGGTCACGGCGTTGGAGCGAAGCACCCCCTTGAAAACGTGCCCACCAGCTCTGCGGGCGACGCGCTTGGCAATTTGCCGGCGAAGCGCCCTCTTAAGGCCAAACTCAGTGACCTCCACGGCGACGACGCGGACGAGGGCTTCCCCTAAATCTTTAACGAGGTCTTGCCGCGCCCCCAGGTTGTTTCGTGCCTTCTGGCGTTTATTGTTGTAGGCCATGCTCGCCTTGATGCTCGACGAGATCATTTTGCTGCGACTGGGGAGTCCGATTGCGGGAGTGATGGGAACTTGTGACATTTTGCTCTCCAAGACCTAGGTAGAGTCTCAGTTTAGCAGGAAGATCGCATAATTTCACAAAGAGCCCGCCAAGTTCTTATCCAGGCCCAATCTCTGCGCCTTTCGTGGTTGTTTACAGCCCAAAGAACTCTCCTTCGTTAGCTCTTCCTGATCTTCTTCTCGATTTCTCTGTCCCACCTCGCTCGGCGCATTGTCCATTCTTATCTATAGGAAGCTTGAAGGGCGGTCCCTGACTCTTCCATAGTGATGACGGCGATCCTGCTTTGAAGAGATTTTGCACTTTGGGCGGAGATTATCATCGAGCCGCATGGATTTGTTGATGAGTCTCTGAACGATCGACTTTCAAGCCCGATGTTAAGAAGCGCGAGGCTTGATCCCAAGGCTTTGACAAGATGTCCTGACGAAAGAATTTGCTCTTCATATTCTATTATGATCGGATAGTTGGGAACCGAGGAGCGTCGTTCGTGGGGCGAATTATCTTTCTCATAGCAGGACACCTATGCATGGCTTTGGCCTTTGTGGGGATCTTCGTACCCATCTTGCCAACGGTGCCATTCATTCTCCTCGCCGCCTATTGCTACTCCCGAGGTTCGACGAAGTTTTACAATTGGTTAGTCAAGCATCCGAAGTTCGGGCCCTCTGTCATTGAGTGGAGAGATCATCGAATTGTCAGGCCGAGAGCCAAGATCGCGAGTGTGATCACCATAGCAATCTCCCTCTCCATTCCAATCTTCGTTGTTGATTTACCGCTATGGCAGAAAGTGACCGTCGCAGTCATTGGTGTCTCAGTGATGATCTTTCTCATCAGCTGCCCATCAGAAAAGCCAAAGGAGGATCCTGAAGCGCAGGATTCCATGGCTCCGGATCAATGCCCCGACCCTGATCTCGCGGATACCAATCAAAGTTCGCTGACCCATTCGGCCTAAGTCAATTTCATTTTTATTGACTCAGTTTCTGTTGCGAAAACGCTTTAGATAGCTGCGTTTCGCAATGCCTTGTTCCAGAGCGGCTCTATTGACGAGAACCCGATAGAGTCAGGGATTAAGGAAACCCTCGCTATTTTACGAGTACATAGCTTTCAATATTAATGCGGATGATCTGGAGACGATGGATTGATTGGATAGTGTGAGCGATACTTCTCGAAGAGGTTTTTACCAGCCTTATGCCAGCCAAATGGGCGCGACTTCTGGATGCTGTCTCGTTGCGAGAGGCGCTCATAGTAGTGCTTGAGCTTTGGCAGTCTATCCAAGGAAAATCCTCGATGGTAGGCGTAGGCTAAAGCGGGGTAAAAAGAGGCATCCGCCAGGGAGAAGCTGGCTCCCGCAACATAGGGGTTTGAGCTCAAATAGTCATCCCAGAACTTAAGCTCTTTGGGCAGTTGAGCGTAAGCTTTGTGGAGCTTTCCTCGTTCAAAATCGGTCAGTCTATTCTGCTGTTTAAACATGAGGTCCATTCCATGATAGGCCTTCACGACGCCCAGAGATTCATGGGCCCGGGCGAGTACGCGGCCAGCTTCCATCTTATTCGTAGGAATAAGCGCTGGGTTGGGATAGAACTGCTCAAGATAGTGAATGATGGCCATCGACTCGGTGATGACCTGGCCATCGTCGATGAATGTCGGGGTCAGTCCACGAGGGTTGATCGCAAGGAACTCAGGGCTCTTTGTCTCTTTTGGTTGGCTCATCACTCGGAGTCGCTGAGACTCATATTCGAGTCCTTTTTCCTCCAAGACAATCTTCACCCGCCAGCTTGGGATTGAGCCGCTGGCCCAGTATAGTTTCATTTGTCTTTCCGATTCACGACTTTGAGATTTAGTATTTCGAAGCCTTGGCCATAATGCGCATCCCAATCAAAATCTGCGTTCTTGTTCTCCGCGCTGAAGGCTTTGAGTAAATTCATTGCTTGATCTCCTTCATGTCCGTCAATTTGGAAGCCGGAGTTTTGCAGGGCCTCGAAAGTCTTATGGCAGCTCCCTTGGCCAAACACTTGTCCCTGGGGAGTGACGAAGGTCCCAATAGATCGAAAGGTCAGACTGATCCGCTCTCCCTTGAAGCTCAGCTCCTCAGGATTCTTTTCATTGGCCTGTCGGCGATCAGGTTTAATCATATGGTGGAATTTTCTATTTGTTTCCCAGCCAAAGACGAGCATTGAATTGTTAGGAAGGGGCACACGATAGGTCGGTTTCTTGTCTTGTTTGTCATTTGTTTTGGGGCTGATTTGCATTTTGCGGGTCGCGCCAAAGCTGACATTGACAATCGGGGTGTTTCGAGAGATATCGAGGGTTTTATCGGCGTGTTTGCCAATCCAATCATGACCATTTCGGTATAGTTGAATGAGAGCGTGATTGATGTCGATTCCTAGGATTTCAGAAACTCTCTGACGAATGTGATTGACGGTTGGAGTCCAGAGTTTCAGCTCTGGTTCTTCGTCGGCGGGGTGTCTATAGAGAGGTCGCGCCTGTTCCGTGATGCTTCCCTGAATAGCGACTTGCCGGGGCACAAGACCTCCCCTGTGATACATGTCCTGCCAATCAATCTCGGCTTTCAATTTCTGAAAGAACTGTTCAGATGCAGAATCCAGGAGATTGAAAACGAGCTTGCTGTCTTCGAGTTGGAAGGGCTCCGTTTCTAAATTCATAGCATTTCCTCGTTTTGGCGGACCTCGCCGTAATGTTCTGCAATTTGGGTCATGGCTTGCTGATGTCTCTCAGGAGAGCTTGCGGCTAGGCAATCTTCAAGGGCCACGACTTTGAAACCAAGAAAGTAGGCGTCGCAAACAGTGGCCATGACACAGACGTTGCTCAGGAGACCGCCGACCCACAATTCATGGACGGCGTTTTCCCGAAGGACTGTTAATAGATTTGTCTCAGTAAACGATGAATACCAATGCTTGGTGACAACGACGTCGCTTTCCCCAATGAGCCGCTGGGCATCCTCGTGGAACCCGCTCCGCGGGCTTTCTTTCGGGCAGCAGGGGCGCTTGCCGAAGTGACTGCTAGAGAGAAAATCGTTATTTGGTGGACTGGATGACTCGAGCTTATCTTTAGGAATTCTAAGGCGCCGGATCTCGCGGCGGGCCTTGTGGTCGTATTCTGAGCGGACCCAGATAATCAGGGGCGGTAAGGGCTGGGTTCGGACTTGTTCAACAAGACTTTTGATATTGCAGAGCAGTGGTTTTGCAGGAATGTGATTCTTCTTGAATAAGCCTATTGGGCTTAAGAACTCTCGTTGCAAATCAATGAGAATGATAGCTTTTTTAGAATGCATGGTCTTCCGCAGTTAGGTCACTGAGTCCTTCGTCGGTGCGTTCACGATCTTTCGAGGCACGGAGCGTTATTATATGGAAAAGCCAGTCTTGCTTCGCTTTGTTTTTCCGGGCACAGGCCCCGTTCGAAGCAAAGTGGTGGGGAGAGTGGTAGGATTGAGGTTTCTGTTAATCCAAAGGAAGGGCTAAGTCTTATGAATCCGGGTGAGCTGTTGGACAATTGGTATGAGCAGGTTTGGAATCAGAGGAATAGTGACTTCATTTTTAAGCACATGGCCGACGATTGCAAAGTGGATGGGCTCCCTCGGGAGCCGAAGAGTCCGGAGAAGTTCCTTCAATTTCGCGATGGGATCATCAGGGCGATTCCGGATGTTCGTATCGAGGATATTCATAGCGCGAGCGATGGGGACTTCGGCTTTGCTATGGCGACAATCGTTGGGACTCACAAAGCCAGCGGTAAAAAGGTGTCTTTCCGAGTCGCGGCCCATGCCAAAGTGGAAAATGACATCATTGTGGAAGCGACGAACGTGGTTGATTTTCAAGGCTTTCTCAATCAGATTGGCGAGCAAAATCAAGACCAGCTAAACAAGGCTCTCGGATTGGGATAATTCTTGATTGAACACCGTCGGTTTAGAACTTAAAAACTTGTCTTGCCGTATCCCAGGCAGAGTAAAGCATTCCAATGGCAAAGTAGGTCAAGAATAGTATAAGCAAGGCTCGGCCTATTCGCTGAGGAATCGAGGATTTGGCTGAATTATGGGCCTCGGTGAATTCTTGGTCTGATTCTTCCATGAAGTCCCATTTTAATAGGTGCCAGAGCGCTTTAAAGTCGTCTCGTTGACCTTCGTTTGGAGAGTCTCTTTGGTTTACGGATAAGCGTGCGTCGAGATCGGGAATTCTGGTGTTTGACCAATCATAGACTTCATTGATCACAGTGTCTGAGTGCCAGGCTGCACCGCAAGTGAGGCACTGCTTGGCTTTATTGGAGCGGAGTTGTGTTTTGCATAGCGGGCAATGAGCCTCGACAATTTTTGGGTGGGATGGGTGATGTTCTTCATAGCAATCACGAAACTTCTGAGTGAGTGTCGATCGAGACTCGTGAAAGCCAATCCAGTTTGGGAAGTGGCGTTTGGCTTCAAGCCAGTAAGGTTCATGTTTTAGAGGAGGCTCTGCTAGAGTCAAGTGGGTTCGGTAATTGAAGATATACCTCATGCATGAGATTTCCTCCATATTTAGAGGTTGCAGATGGCCATACTCAGGGTTTCCTTGGATCACCTCGTCAGTCCACATTATGGCGCCGCTCATCATTTCGTAGAACATCAGGGAATGTTGTCCAGGTTTTGAGATTTCATTCAATCTGAGTCCAATCTTTTGGAAAGAATTGAATACCTCAATATTTGTTTCAAGGGCTTCAAAAATGTCTTTTCTGTATTGTGGAAGTCGTTCAGCCCAGTCAATGAGTTTTCTTCTAGACTGAACATCGTCGGGATGCAGTTCAAAGTGCCTAAATGCCTCATGATAGCGCCTGTCTGGGATCATTAGGAACCATGCTCATTGTGAATGCGAGATTGATAGGCTTTGACGCTGAACGCGCTAACCAAGAAAAAAACTCAGAGTGCTTTCTGTCTTCATTTCTCGAAGTGCTAACAGCCTTGATTTTACGGCAAAAGGTCTCATGCAGAAAAAGAAACTCACCATATTAGGCCAGGCCTCATGGGCGAGGAAGCGCCACTTCCTGTCGAAATGCAAAAGCACTCGAATGAATCGAGTGCTTTTTAATGCGGAAAGAGGGACTTGAACCCTCATGGGCTATTGCCCACAAGAATCTGAATCTTGCGCGTCTACCAATTCCGCCACTTCCGCGTGTGGTTTGAAAATCATATCCGGTCCTAAGAAGACTTCAAGGCTCTTTTTTCAAAAGCCTTCGGGCATGGTGCTCTTAGGGACGAATTTTAGGGAGCGAGCTGTCAAAATATCCTCATTTTTTCTTGTCTGAGAGCACGAATATTCGTGCTTGGGAGGGAAATTCGTTGGCGTTCTTAGAGCGGGTTCGTAGAGATAAGTGTCACCTAAGCATTTTGAAATTGGACTTGGATAAATTTTGAGGATGGCCCGAAGATCGAATTTTTTGCGAGGACATAGAGATCTAGTGAGCTGGGCGACGATTGAGGAGTAAGGGTTGCAGCTCGGTGATAGCGATCCTCGATCTCGCGCCGGCAATGACTAATTTGATGAAAACAAGTTTGCCGCTCTTTTCTTCCCGGCGATTTTGAGGCTTTTGAAAAGAAGACGCTTAATTTGGTTGTTTGGAATCGTTCAAAGAATGCGTTCGACAATATAATCTGCCCAAGGTGTTTTATTTACTTTCTATGATTGCAGGGCTCTTTGAGGCGATGACAAAATGTTCTTATAGGACTGGCTCTGTCGTATCTTTTGCGAATTGCGCTGGGTTACCAGTACGAGGTGAACTCTTCGAACTAGTCGGGCTTTTGGGAATGATTCTTTGTAGGCATGGGGAATTCGAAAGATCAGTTGACTCGTTTGTTGCAAGCCCCTTTGTCTTGGTCGTTTCCGTGTATTCCTCGAGAGTTCAGTTCAAAAGTCATCCGCGCTTCATTGAATTTCGAGAAGCCCAAGCTACAAACTGAATTCCATTAAACAGATAACAGTGGAATGGGGAGAAGAATGAAAAGGGTCCGTGTTGCCTTTAGCATAGTCCTGATTTTGAGCGTCTGTGGGCCACTTTTTGGACAGGACGCGGAGCAAAAGGTTGATGGTAAGACCATTGATCAATGGGTTGAAACTATCAAAGACCCTGAGTCCCAGCGGCATGTATCTGGCGCTTTGGTGAAGTTTGGTGAGAAAGGAATTCCGCGGCTGATCGAACTATTGGGGGAATCAAAGGACGGAGTTGGCCGAACGGTTGCCAGGGCGTTAGCGCAGATCGGCGAGGGGGCTGTGGATCCATTGTTGCAGGCTCTCGAAGCGCCAAAAGTGGGAAGCAGACGTTGGGCGGCGAATGCACTCGGACAGATTTATCCTAGACCAGCTAAGGCCATTCCTGCGCTCCTGAGCGCTGGCCTAGACAAAGATCGTAGTGTCTGTTGGGAGGCTGGGATGGCTCTCCACCGCGTCGGACAGGGGGCGGTCGATGCTGCGCTCCCACTCCTTACGAGCAAGGACGAGAACGAGCGCTGGCTTGCGGTCTGGGTGATTCAAGGGAATAGTCGGTACGCCGCCAAGTTGGTGCCAGATTTGATCACGCTTCTTGACGACACGAGCGCACGAGTTCAAGCGCAGGTGATGGGAGCTTTGAAGTCGATTGGAAAGCCGGCGGCTCTAGCCACGCAGGCGCTCATAATGAAGCTTTCTAAGAAGGAATCGGCGACGAATAGAACTCTGGAGTTGTCGATCATGCAGACTCTAGAGAAGTTTGGACCCAAGGCTAAAGAGGCGCTTCCTGAACTTCTCAAACGGATGGCGGCGAGAGATTCCGTGATACGTAGCGGGGCTGCGCAGGCTATTGGCGAGATTTTAAAGGATGCTGACGAGAATGAAGCGGAAGTCGCGGTTGGTGCGCTGCATGCGGCACTCAATGATGCTGACGAGTCCGTTCGTTCCCGAGCTGCCGCTGGCCTGGGCCGTATCGGTAGGGCCGCAGTGCTGGCCGTGGGACGTCTGCATGGATTGCTTCGTTCGAAGCACCCAGGTGTTCAAACCAGTGCGATTTATGCATTGGGGCGGATAGGCGAAGGAGCGTCGGTCGCGGTGCCAGACCTTATGAACATGCTGAAGGACAATCGCAAGCATATCCGTCAGTTTGCTGTTTCTGCGCTTGGAGGAATTGGGCCTAAGGCGTCCGTGGCGGTTAAGCCAATGTTGAAAGCTATGGAGAATGGGGATCAACGGTTTCAAGACTCAGTGATCAAATCACTGGAAAAGATGGGAGCTGGGGCGAAGCCAGCACTTCCAAAGCTTTTGGAACTCTTAAAATCTTCGCCTTTCCCGAGGACCATACTGAAGGTCCTCCAAAACATTGGCGAACCTGCGGCGAAACCGCTGCTGGAGATTTTTATAAATCCGGGGGCCGTTCGGCGTCGAGGCTTGGTAGATGCATTTGCTGGCATGGGATCGACTTTGTCTTCTGAGCAGCGTTTGGAGATAGCTGATGTCCTCTACAAACATCTCTGGAATTCCGACCGGGTGCTCCTCGTTGCGATAGCCCGATGCCTCGGAAAGATCGGGGATATGAAGGTGCCAGAGATCATCAAAGAGGCGAAAAAACGGGATTCTAAGCGTCGAGTAAAAGTCGCGATCGCGCTTGGCTATGTTGGCTTAGGGGTGGAAGATACGAGGCTGAAGTCTGTCCTTACGACACTTATGCGAATGCTTGGAGACCCGGATTGGCCTGTTCAGGCGTTCACACGGATGTCTCTAGCGATGCTCGGTGAAAAAGCGATTCCGTCTTTGATCAAGGGGGCAAAGAGCAAGAAAAAACAGGTTTGGGAAGGCGCGTTGGCAGCCCTCGGCCAAATGGGTGAAAAGGGTGAAGAGGCCGTTTTGGCTTTGATTCTGACCTTCAAAGTGCAGGACGCAATGGGCCGAGCGAGGGTGTCGGATACGATCTCGCAAATTGGCGAAGTTGCGATTCCTGAACTCATAAGGGGACTGAAAAATAGGAACTCAAACATTATCTATGGCTGCTGTGAGAGCTTGATGAGGATTGGGCCGAAGGCAGCCCCCGCGCTGATCGAGGTCTTGGGTTTCGGACATCGAAAAGAGGCCCGTAGACAAGCCATTCACGCATTGGGGGCGTTAGGAGCGGGCGCGATTGAGACCTGTTTGAAGGCGATGTCTCATAAAAAGGCATTGGTTCGTGGGGGAGTTGCGAAAGCCCTCGGAAAACTGTGGAAGGCAGCAGGGGTAAAGGACAAGAAGGCGATTGTCGAGAATCTCATAGAGGCGCTGAAGGACAAAGTCAGCGGAGTCCGTGTTGGTGCGACCAGTGGAATTGGGAGGATTGGTCCGGGTGCGATCGAGGCGATTCCGGAGTTAATCATACTGCTTGAGGGGAAGGACGCAAAAGGACGATACGGTGCTGCCAATGCCTTGGGGTGCATTGGACCGAAGTCTCGAGCCGCAATACCTGCCCTTAAGAAGGGGTTAAAGGATAAGAATCGAGATGTTCGGTACGGTTGCCATAGAGCGTTGAAGCTCATTGAAAGCTGACGTAGCCTGTGAATCTTGGGAGTTGGTTGCAGCATGGCAGCTCTGCATTTTAAGACCTTATATGTTGCCACGGATTCAGCGGTGACGGCTGTCAATGGATTGGTTTTTCTCTTTGTTTGGGATAAGCATAATTGCCTTAATCTCATTATCGACTACAACCTCACCATTACTTTGGAGCCTTCTCTACCTTCTAGATACTGAGAAATAAGCCTTAGAGAGCTTTGGGTCCAATTCTGGAATGTCACAGCTCTCTTTATTCTTTATACAGGTCGAGCTTCTTTCAAGCCTGGGGAGCATCTCTCCGGCGGAGCAAGAAAAGGAAGGGATTAAGACAAATCCTCGTGAGACCCTACCCGTCCAATATTCACCGTTCATTTTTTGACACTGGCGTGAAGGGAAGGCTGATTTATGGTGACTGCTCGATTTTCAGGAAACCTCTCTGTCCGATGTTCACGTTGCCAGCGTTCTCACACTGTGAGCATTGAACACGCTGGACACGATCTTCGTTGCCATTGCCGTGCGACGATCACGGTTCCAAGCTATGAGCACTGTGATCGGTGCAAGAGTCCGTGTAAGGAGACCAAGCTCTATTGGTTTCAGGCGCTCTGCCCTTATTGTCATCGGCTCATCGACAAGGCACACAAGGATTGCTGGGGTTGGCGGCTGGCCCTTATGGTGGCGGCCGCGACGTCCTCTGCGCTCTGGTACACCCTATCTATGAAGCATGATCCCCTGCTGATTTCCCAGTCCCTGAGCTTCTTTGAGCTTTATGGTCTGGCCTTTGTCGTTGGTTTTATTGGGTTGGCGCCGGTTTTCGTGTTCCTCTTCCTGGCCAAGGACGCCTTCCTCAAAGTCAAAGTACCTCTCCTCGATGACGAAGATGTCGTGGCCTATAGCTTCAACAAAGAGAATCCCGGTTATTACAAGAGAAAGAGGATCTCTCAGCGCCGTCGTAGCTTCCTAGCCATGACGGATCGCTTCGCGGAGCGGGCGCCTAAGGAGAAGGCGGAGCGGATTCGTCGAATCGCTCGGATGGTGCAACTGGCGCTTTTCATACCGATCATGACGGTCTTTCTGCTCTTCTATTGGGCTTTCACAACAAACTTACTCTGGTCATAGCTTGTGGACCGGATATGATCTTTCTTGATGTTGGGGGAAAGCCTCCAGGCTTCCTTTCGTCTTAAGAATCGAAGTGGTCCTAATTTTGGGACCTTTGATATAGAAACATCCCATGGCGAAGAAGAAAAAAGTAGCAGACGAAAACACGTTGATCTGCGGAAACAAAAAAGCGCGCTTCGAATACGAGATTCTAGAAACTCTCGAGGCCGGTCTTGCCTTGGAAGGCTCGGAGGTCAAGTCTTTGCGCCAAGGAGGCGCGACGATCACCGAGGCCTACGCCAAAATCCGTGGCCGTGAGATGATCCTGACGGACTCCTACATCCCCCCCTTCAAGCAAGCCTCGATCTTCAATCATGAGCCACGGCGACCTCGGAAACTCCTGCTTCATCGTCGGGAGATCAAGGTTTTGGAGCAGAAGATGTCCCGGAAGGGTCTCGCGCTGATTCCACTTCGCATGTATTTCACCAAGCGCGGCTTCGTGAAGATTCTGATTGGCCTTGGTCGGGGTAAGAAGCTCCATGACAAGCGCCAGGACATGAAGAAGAAGACCGACAAGCGAGATATGGAGCGAGCCAGGAAGGAAATGTAGGAGTCTCCTCGGGGATGCTCCCAGGCCGTTTCTTCCAAACAACAAGGCTTTCTCTTGAAACTTTAGATGAAAGAAAACCTCTGACCCCTGGTCTTCGTCTACAGAGCTGTAAGAATTTTCTTTTCTGATAGGTGACAAAAGAGGAGGGTGGACTTATATAATTAGTCTCAAGTAAACACTTGGGGGCGATCTGGCATCGACCGGATTGTGTAGGACTGAGTTGCGATCCGAGGTTGTCAGGAGGCCTCGTTAATCACCTGACACAATTTAGCTGCCAATAACAGCACACTTCGTCTCGCTGCCTGACTAAGGCCGTGACGCGACCCTCTGGAATCCCCACCTGTGGAGTTTGGAAGGGTCGTCAATGTAACAGGTTAAGTTTCAGTTATGCCTTGTGGACTGGGACCGACAACTAAAAGCGAGGATGGCAATGGAGAATCTCGTTCATTGGAGTCTCCGGCGCGACATTAAATATTGAACTATGATTGTAGACGCTCTTTACCAAGCAGTGACGGGACGCGGGTTCGATTCCCGCCGCCTCCATACGCCGCGTCGGCCTCAAAGCCGCGCGGCGTCTTTCGTTCAGAGCATCCTGTGATAGCACATCAGGCTCGTTTGCAACATATTTAGCACATTCATTCAGTCCAGGCCCTGATTCCTCGTGTCCAGGACTGTCCTCTCCGAAGACTTTGTCAGCCACGGATTCCGTGATTTTCTGTAGATGATCATTTCTTGTCCGGGTGTATCTCTCTGTCATTTCGAGGGATTTATGGCGAGCGAGATCTCGCGTTTCATTCCAGCTTGCTCCCGATTCAGAAACAAAGGTAATGTAGGAGTTGCGGCTGGCGTGAAAGTCAATCTTTCCAAGGTGATTGACCTTGGGAATGCCGGCGACGACTAAGTCTTTGTCGAGGTCACGAGCCGTATGAGTGGGTACGTAGAGCAATTGTTGATTGGGAGCTTTACCCTCAATGTGCTTATTGAGTCGTGAAATGAGAATCTCGGGGAGGCGTTGATAGCCAGACTCTCGATTCTTAGTCCAAGCTCCGTCGAGTAAGAACCCCGCGCCATCGAAATGGTGGACTCGTAAGGATCTTAGTTCCTTTGCGCGAAGGCCCGTGCAGAAAGTGACTTCATAGGTGAGTCGGCGTTTTTGATCGCAAGTAGTGAGGAGGCGCTGAATCTCGTCAGGAGTCAGAGCTCTTCGGCGTGTTTGAGGAGTTGTATCTAAAGCGCCGAGTTTTTTGAGGGGGTCTTCTTCGAGGAAGTCCCTGTTCACAGCCCAATCACAAAAAGCGCAAATGGCGTCGGCGTAATTGGCGACTGTTTTTGGAGAACGAGGCATCGCTCTTATCTCGCGTAAGAGCTCCTCGACACGGGGTAAAACTCCGAGTAGGTCGCCCATGGTTTTCAATTTAAGGCGCTCTGTCCACCACAGAAGATAGCTCCGGCGCATCCGGGCGTGTCCTGTCGACCAGGGGAGACCCTTTCGACCACCCTGGGCCTCACCCCAAGCGAGGTAGGAGTCCCTGATTTCGACGAAGGGCCTTTTAACATGACTGGATTTGGGAGGAGGACGGTAGCCCAGGCGGATTTGTCGGTGATCGTCCTCGATGCGCTGAGCAATCTGTAGGGTTTCTTTGGCATTCGTGGTGCCTGTACCCCAGCGGCGTTTGGACATCCAATCAATGTACCAAAACCGATGTTTCTTCCCTGGGGCGACTTTCTGTTTATGAAGACCAGCCATGATACGACTCCTTTAATTATGGGTGATAACTGTCAAAACGTCTTTTTTGGTCCTCAAGGGCCCTTGCGGCGTCCTGAAGACGTTGCTTCACATGATTGAGAATGCTGTCCACAATCCAGCCCTTTTGCCCGATAAAGCTGACGGACGGAGGAAGCTCTCGGCGTTGAACACTTCGTTTAATGGTCTTACGGCAGCGATTCATCATCTTCGCGAGGGCTTCCTCGGTGATAAATGTGTCCCCAGGAAGCTCGGCGAGGTCTGTAAAAACTCCCTCTGGAAGATCCTGGGGCTTCTCGGGCTCTAGGCTGCTTTGACTTCGTTCATCCATTTTTCACCTCAAGTTTGACTTGGCGTTACGAAACTCTTATCCTTTTAGGATACAGACCTTTTGTGGAAGCGTCAATGAAAATAAAATCCTTATCGGATACAGGTGGCTTTATGGGAAAAGAGGATGTGGATAGTCTGGCCAATGTTTACGCGAACATTTGGAAGGAGTTTTTGGGGCCGTTGGGGAAAACCTATGGGGAGCGGGCCGAGAAACTAGGCTGGCATCGCAGTGAGGTCTCCAATAAATCCAAAGGCTACAAGGGGGTTCCGCCGAAAGCAGAGAGACTGTTGCTCGCAATACTCGCGGCCCATGAAATCACTGGAGAAGAGCCGAAGGTCTCTGATCTTCTTGAGCGCGGGCTTGCATTGCAGAAGCAGTTGGAAGGGCCAGTGAATCAAGACACAGGGGGCTCAATCATTTTTCAAGAGAAGCAACGCCCACCGGTTTGTCGACGTGGAGGCATGGGTTGTGGAAGCCGCATCAAGAAAAAGGCTCCAGGCTTATGGCAATGCTACTGTACTGCCTGGACTCTAGAAGAAGACGAAGCGGGAGAACAACTCCATGTCGGAAGAATGCGGGGATTGCTGACGGTGAGCCCTGTACTCTCGAAGGTGCTGCTCAACCCTAAAATACTGATAGAGACTATTCAGCGGCTTAAGGAGAGCGGTGTTCTTGCTGGAGAGGAATTGGCTCTCTTCACTGAATTAGAGATCTTGGGGAAAGCAGGAGATTTGGACGAGATTCGCTTGTTTGCCCCTCGTTTGCGTGAGAGAGGTGTTCGGGCTCAGAGTCTATTGATAGACGCGAGTTTGTGAAATGGCATCCACCTCGCTATCCATAATTAATTCCCGCCCAGATAGTCTAAGCCGTTGACAACAAATGAGTAATGAAAATCGGAGGTCTTCATTTTCGTAGTTGGTGTATGAGAGAATTCACCACAAACCCCTTAATCACTGACGTCAACAAAATTTAAAGAACACTCCGTTGCGAGAAACGATGTGTTCATTCTGTGAATCCAGCCG
>JARGOJ010000026.1:0-2341 GCA_029210225.1 Planctomycetota bacterium | reverse complement strand
CTACACTGTGATCGTAGACCTCCTGGCTGGGATTATGTGGCCAACAAGTCTGTGGGATTCATGGATTGTTGGTTGAGTTGGAACAAGGTCTGTGAGGCCTGTTTGTATTTTCAAATCGTCGAACAGGAATTCCACGTCAAACTCGAAGTTGAGGAATACAGGAAACGCACTCCGCTTCGGATTACGTGGTCTGACAAATTTCTTGCCAAACCTGCAATCTCCGGTTTTGCTATGCCGAAAAGCGGCCGCGCTGTTTATGTCCATTGCGGTGGAGAAGAGATTTATGACTCTCAACAAGGGAGTTGTAGACCTTGGCACAACCGCTGACTATCTTAGCGCAGTTCAAGAGCGCATTGGAATTTCGTCAAAACCAAGGAACCGATTCTCTAACCGGGATGGCCTCCTTGAGCGGGAAGACATTGTTATAGGCTTGACGTCAGCTTCCAGAGTCATAGTATTTCAATCCTTTTCATGAGTCGATTTGACCTGGCAAAATCATAGACAGCTGTTGTTCAATGGTCGAACGGAACATCACGTCAATCTCTCGGAGCGGTTATGGTCGAGTCTCCTAATTTTGGTTTTCTCGCCAGCTACAACAAGACCTTTGTTGAACTTGGGGCCGCTGCAGAGCGCTACTTCGCGGAAGATCCAAATACTTGTCTTGTTAAGCTACGGCAATTCGCCGAGCTTCTTGCTCGGGAATGGATTTATGAGGGAGGTCTCGAGCCCCGAGAAAAAACCGAGAGTTTCTCAGATCTCATCAATCGCCTTCATGACAACCGAGTTCTGGGACACATACAAAATCGAGATATCTTTCATCGATTACGAAGAATTGGGAACAAGGCCACCCACGAATACACTGGCACCCACGAAGAAGCTCTTCATCAGCTGAAGATGGCCCGTCACTTGGCGGTTCTCTTTCATCAAATAATCAGCGATACCACCTTTCAACCAACTCCCTTCATCCCTCCAGCAAGCCCACGGAAAGCTCAGAAGCCAGCGGTCGAACGAGAATTGGGGCGTCTCAAAGAGCAGATCTCTCGCGATAAAGGCGCTCTGGCAGCCTATAAGAAACTCGTCGAGGAAACGGACAAGAAGTGGCAGGAAGCCCAGAATCAGGCTCAGAAATTTGCGTCGGATAGCGAGGAGTGGCGGCGCTTTGCGCAAGAACTCGAAGACGAGTTTCAGGCAAAGCTTGCGGAGAAGGAAATTGAACTTGACCGGTCCAAATTGAATACGTCGAAAAAGAAGCGGGACGTGACTGTCTTGGCAACGCGCGCCTCACGGCTGGCTGGTCAATTGACCATTGATGAATCGGATTCTCTCTTCATTACGAAGACATACAGTCAAGATTTGGGTCAAACGAACCATGACAGGCGCAAGGAAATTGTAAAACCTGGTGAACTCATTGATCAGCGTTTTTGTCTCGAAAGCGAAATTGCTTCCGGTGGTATGGGTGTTGTTTACCGTGCCCATGATCAAGAGTTCAATGATCATTGTGCAGTCAAACTTGCCTTCCAAAGTGGCGATTTGATCAGGAAGCGTTTCGAGAGGGAAGCCAAGATCAGTTATCGCCTTGCGCGCAAAATTCCAAATGTTGTTGGTGCCATCAAGTGGGGCAACTGGAAAGGAATTCCCTTTCTTGTCATGGCTTTGGTCGAAGGAGCAGCGCCCCTGAATTTGCGATTAGGGAGTCTTCCTCAACGTTTGGAGCGGCTTCTTCAGGCAGCCCAAATACTCGAGAGAGTCCACGAAGAAGGAGTTATTCACCGAGATATCAAGCCAGATAACTACCTGAGAGATCCGAACGGAGGACTTTATCTGAGTGATTTTGGAATAGCAAAAGCTGCATGGATTAAAGACTCCGGGGAGACGAAACAACATACGTTGACAAGGGCGGAAGCAACTCTTGGTACTCCGGCCTATATGTCTCCAGAGCAATTTTCAGATCCACGAACAGTTGACGTGCGAGCCGATGTTTATGCCCTCGGTATCATGTTGTTTGAGGTTCTTGCCAATGTACGTCCCTATGACGGATCGACCTATGAGATCATTAAAAAGCAACATCTCGCTGAAATGACAAAGTGTCCGAGCCCCAGCGATTACGTGAAGGACTTAGCTCCTGCTCTTGTAAATTTATGTCTCCAAAGCACAGCCTTGGATAAATCACAACGATTGGCAACGGTTGGGGGTTTTACACAAAGTTTGAAGAGGTCTCTGGACAGTCTTTCACCAACACCTTCAGCGACTCAAGGCAAGAAGCATAAGGCTGAACTTTGGAAGGCTTATCTTCGTAAAGATATTCCTCCTCTCTTTGGCCTGAAATTTAACAAGGGGAGTT
>JARGOJ010000966.1 GCA_029210225.1 Planctomycetota bacterium | reverse complement strand
GATATCGGCCAGCGGCGGTGAAGCCACGTCCTTTGCAGTCGTTGACGAGCTTTGCAATGGTCTCTGCGCGCTTGTCAGGGCTGTGATCGATCGCGCTCTCGGCGAAGGCATCGACGCTCTTATAGTCTTGCGGGGCAGACTGTATCGGTAAGAGGTCTTTTATGGGGCGACTGACGGCGAGGAAGGTCTTGAGCTGTGCGACGCAGCGTTTGATGGATGCGTCGTCAAAATTGTGCAGGGTGGTCGAGGCTTGTCGCCCGTCCTTTTGAACCCTGAGCGAGGCATCTTTTACATGACGCCCGACGTTCTGAACAATCATATTCGCGCCATAGCGCGTGAGCTGTTGTTCTTGCTGTCGAAACACAATTTCGGTGTCGAGCCCATCGGATTGCGAGAGAATGCGTTCGAGGAGGGCTTTGCTATCAGAATAAGAAATCATGGAAGCTTTTCCTTAACGGCCGAGAATCGGGTCGACAATATCAAAGAGTTCGAGCAGATCATTGGCAAAAGCGTGCATATCTTCATCACTCATATTGATGAGTTGTTGAGTGACCTTTGAAGTTCCAAGCTTATCGCGAAGATTCTTTCGGACGGCTTTGTAACGGGTGATGGTGGTGTCGCGTATTTTTACTTCGGGCATGCCAAGCTTCCTTTTCTTTGAGGGGCAAAAAACAGAGGCCCCTATTTTTGAGTTTCATCTGACTGTTTTCAAGGACTGAGAGCCTTTTTCAAAAAAACTTGTCCGGTTTATAGCCTGTCTGACTCCCATGAGCAACATGAACGAGAGTCTGGGAGACGGTTTGTGATGAGTCGAAAAAATATTGCTGTTGTTTCTTTACTAAGCCTATTCACCGCTGCTTGCGGATCGTCTGGGGGCTCAGGGGCCGCCGCGCCGGTCGCGCAGAGCCCAAGTTCCGCACCGAGTCAACCGACTACGGGGAGTGGAAACACAGGCACAGGGAGCACCGGCACGACGACCGGCACAGGGAACACCGGCACCGGTAATACGGGAACGGGGACAAGTCCCACTCCTCAACCAACCCAGCTTCCATTTCCGCAACGGACAGCGATTGCTAACCTTGGCGGCGTGGCCTTTCAGGGTGGTGCGGCTCCGGTAAATCGGCCGACTATCACCGTCGGGGCGGGACCATTGATTGGTCGCCTGGGCACACAAGATTTCTTTGAAGAATTCCAAGACTGGGATGCTTATAGCGTGAAGGGCATCGATCGCGAGCAGGATAGTCGTCCTTATAGTGATGGCTTTAACAGCAGCCGCGATATCGTCGCGTTTTATGCTCGCCAGCAAGGAGACGAGCTCTTCTTCCGTGTTGATCTCCGCGATTTGCAGTTTGGTGCTGAAGCCACTGGCTTAGATATCACTGTCTTGATTGACTTTCAAAATGGTGGAGCGACACGCTTTCCTGGTATGACCTTGCTCACAGCCTTTCCTTATGAGTTGGCGATTCGGGTCCTCGATACACAGGTTATGGAGGTCTTAGACGGGTCGGGGCAAGTCGTTGCGATTTCAGGTCAACCGACTATCGTTGGCAGTTACTTCCGCGCCGATCTGGACTCTATCGAGTTCGGCATTAAGAAGTCCTTGTTGACCGCTCAGGGCTGGAATGGCACGGACGCTCTCAAGTATCAAATGGCGACATCCAAAGATGGAGAGCTGCGAATCGCCGATGCCTTCTTAGAGCAAGACTTTTATGACGGTCGCTTAGATCAGCAAGTTTTGGAGACTTGGGTCGCCGGTCAGGCAAAGATCGCCAGCATCACTGTTGGCAATCGTGCGGTTCTGAACGCGGATACATGGAAAGACATGCTCTTTAAGGACTCGGCGACGAGCTCACGGGGCACAAACCCAGGGCTCGAAAGAACCCTTGAAACACACACAATGTTCCAGACTCCTTTGAATGTCCACATGAGCGGGGCCTTCACAACGGGCATCGCCTGGGCCTCTGACAGTGATGCCCGCAAGGACGGTCCGGCCTTCCTGAGCCGTCTCAAGCAGTTTTGGGACAACCAAGCGGGGAATGGGGAAGGCGCCTTTATCCCAGGCTTCTTCGCCGACCATATGCTTCCTTACTTTGAGAACGCCAACGGCAACGCCGCCAATGCATTGCTCATGAAACAAACTCGTGAGATCTACCAGGAAATGCTCAGCACAGTTCCGTCTAAGATCTTTTGGACTCCTGAGCGCGTCATTCGCGGCCAAAGCTTCAAGGACATCCTCGAAGACGAGAACGGCCAGCCGACAGGACACAGCTTCACTGTGATCGATCAATTGACGCATATCGGTGAGTGGTTTGGTTACGGTGAGGTCTTTGCCTCTCCAAAAACATACAAAATCAATCGGATCAATGGCGTGGGGTGCTTCCTCATTAATCATGGTCCTAACGAATGGCTTTTGCAGCCAGAGGATGGCGGAGCGAACAGCAATCTTCGTCGCTTGCTCATGCTCAAGGCTAAAGACACCGACCAGGAGCAGGTGCTCGTGACCTGTCATGATTGGGAGGTCCTCTCTGGAAACAAGAACCCAGAGACCTTAGAGAGCTATCACCAGACACAGCGGTGGATGGCAAACCGCCCTTGGATTGAAGTTGTTTCCCTCGAAGACATCGCCAGTCGAGGTTGGGTCGAAGTGGAGCGGGGCAACGACGTGTCTCTCCCGACGGTTTCAAATGATTGGTTGCACCACGCCACCGAGAGTAACTACGACAATTGGTTTTACGGTCATCCTCTGGAAGAGTCTTTTGTGTCTCTTCGTCCAGAAGTCCGTGCGGGTCAGCCTCACGCAAGACGTATGGGTGACGTTGCGAGCCGTGGAACGCTCCTCGGAGATGCATGGTTTGAAGCGAGCAGCGCCCCTGCTGGAAACCTCGGAAAGCTATCGCAATGGGTTTTTGCGGCTGCACTCTATCGAGTTGCCTGGCACAGCGAAGATATGCACAGCCTGACGCGTGATGCCCAGGGAGCTTATTCAAATCCAGATGTTTCCAGAGATCAAATGATTGGCTTCTCCTACGGCCTGCAAACGCACATCGGCGACGCCGCAGTGATCGCGAGAGCTGCGCGTTGGGCGGCATCAACGAGCTTAGTGGCCAAAGCGGAAGCCAAGCAAGAAGACGTCGATTTAGACGGAGAGCAGGAGTTTCTGCTCTTTAATGACAAGGTCTTCTACGTCTTTGAGAATGACGGAGCGCGAATCAAGTCTGCCTTCGTTCGTGACCCATTGACTGGAGAAGCTTATCTCTTCCTCGGCAATCCTTTGTCCTTTACAGGGGGGCGTAAAGACGTTGAATGGGAAGGCGACGAGAACGCGAACACCGATCGCAACTCCATGTTGAAAGACTGGTGGCTCAGCAATCCCGGGACGAATAAATATGTCAACGATGGCTTTGTAGCGACTATTACAACGGCCACACAGACCGGAGCAGGTTGGAACTTTGTCTCCAGCGATCAGGTCGTGAAGAAGACTGTTGAGTTGAACGGTGATTCCCTGAGTGTGACCTACGATCTCGACCCCGCAGCAGGCAATATCTACGTCCGCGGGAGCGTCGCTCCCATGCTCACGACCCTTGTAAAGAAGGGGCAAGCTGCGCTGTCCCAATCGGATGACGGTCAAGCGGTGA
>JARGOJ010000965.1 GCA_029210225.1 Planctomycetota bacterium | reverse complement strand
TGCACGATCTCTCCCCAAAGAAAGTTGAGTTTCTAACCAGCGTTTCAGAGAGTATCGGAGTTCACTTATCAAGCAGTCGATCACGCAACGCTCTCACCCGCAGCGAACAACGCTTTCGCTACCTCATGGATCATGCAGCGGACACAATGCTCGTCCATGACGCCGAGGGAATCATAGTTGAAGTCAATCGGAAAGCCTGTGAAAGCCTCGGCTTTGAACGGGCTGAATTGCTCGGCAAAGATATTGATAGCATCCATTCTTCCAAAGACGACTATCTCACATTAGTTCAAGCCCTACAATCGGAGCACAGCTTCACAATTGAAGGAATTCAAACTACGAAAGCTGGTGAGATACTCGCGGTCGAATGCGCCATCGGTCGCTTTGATATTGCTGGGAAGCCACTCTATATCAATGTTTCTCATGATATGACTCACCACATTGAAATCCAAAGCCAGCTACGCAATGCTAAAGACAGCGCAGAGTCTGCAAACATAGCAAAGAGCGAATTCCTCGCTGTCATGAGCCATGAAATCCGCACCCCCATGAACGGGGTTCTCGGCATGACTGAATTGCTCCTCAACACAGAGCTGAACTCAACTCAAAAGGAGTACGCTCAAACATCTCTGCGCTCAGCCAACCTGTTACTCAGCGTCATCAATGACATCTTAGACTTCTCGAAGATTGAAGCAGGCAAGCTTGAGCTTGACCCCATTGAATTTGACCTTCGGGAGGCCATTGAAGAGACGATCGACCTCATGTCCCCACAGGCGATGGACAAAGGCGTTGAACTCATCCTCAATTATCCCCGCAACCTCCCAAGAATAGTTATTGGAGATGTCGTACGAATTCGCCAGCTTATCCTAAATTTGGTGAGCAACGCGATTAAGTTTACAGAGGACGGCCACGTCTTCACTCGAGTCGAAATTCTGGAGTCCAACGATTCTCAGGCGCGCCTTAATTTCCTTATTGAAGATACTGGTATTGGCCTCAGCGACGAAGCCATGGCCCAGATCTTTGGCAGCTTCACCCAAGCCGATCAATCGACCACCCGAAAATTTGGCGGCACGGGTCTCGGGCTCACTATCTGCAAAAAACTCGCTGAGCTTATGGGAGGCACAATTAAAGTCGAAAGCCAGTTAGGCAAAGGCTCAACCTTCTCTTTCGCCCTCACCTTGGATTATGGCACGCAAGTTCCTCAGCAAAGCCATGAGAAGCTAAAGACCTCTGGACTAAAAAACCTCAAGGTTCTCGTTGTGGACGACAACGACGTCAATCGCGCAGTTTTGGAAGGTTACCTCAATAACTGGAATTTCAAATGCGAGTCTGTTTCCAACGGCGCTGAGGCCCTCCAACGACTGCAAATCGCGAGTGATAATGATGCCCCTTTCGATTTTGCTTTGCTCGATTTCGACATGCCGCAAATGAATGGGCTCACCCTTGGGTCGACCATCGCTGAAAGCTCTGATCTCTCCAAGACCCGGCTTGTCATGCTCAGCTCAGTGATTCACCAGCAAAAGTCTCGGGAGTTTCTCGCCGCTGGATTCTCAGCCTATGTCACGAAGCCTATTCGCCAGTCCCGGCTCTTCGATACCCTCATGGACCTCTGGAGCGAGTCTCAGAAATCCCTCGACGACTCTCCTGGATCTTTAGAAACTCGCCTTAAGAAACTCAGAGACTCCGTTCCCCATCTTGAGGTTCTTCTCGCTGAAGATAACCACATTAACCAGCGAGTCGCCGTTCATATGCTTGAGGGTATTGGGCAAAAAGTGACTATCGCCGATAATGGTCGCATCGCTCTTGAAAAGCTCGACGAGAAAACATTTGACCTCATTTTTATGGACTGCCGGATGCCAGAATTGGATGGCTATGAGACAACACGACAAATTCGCCGTCACGATGTCCACTCCAAGATTCCGATTATTGCTATGACCGCCAACGCCACAACCAAAGACCGAGAGCGTTGTCTATCGGCCGGTATGGACGATTATTTGAGCAAGCCTGTCATTCAGGCCGACCTCGTTCAAATCCTTCAAAAGTGGACTAAAATCAAGAATGCTCGACAATCCCTGGCGACCCTCAGTCAAAACGAGGACAAGCGCGTATACCTTGAATTGTCTCTCCTAGAGCGCTTCAAGTCCGATCAGACGGACGAGCAATACCTCGATTTCATTGACGATCTCATGTCAAACACCATCATTGAAATGAATGAAGTCGCGGAGTCAATTCTCGAAGCAATCGACAGTGAAGACAGAGACGCCATTCAGAACCACGGTCACTCTCTCAAGGGAGTCGCAATTAACATGGGCGCGCCTCAATTGAGTGAAGGTGCCTCCAACATAGAATTGGCTAGCCAGAAAAAGTCGATCGACGAGCTGAGAGAACTCCATCAGGAATTAATGATAAGGCTCAAGAAGACCGTCGAGGTCTATGAGAATTACAAAGCGTCTCTTAGCAAGAAAATAGGCAACGGATAGTCAAGCTGCTGTTTATTGACTCTGGTTCTTGCGAAGGAGACGTGAGCCGGGGAAGTAGAAGAGTCGGAGAACCCAGCGCGGGGAGAGGCTGTTCATAAAGAGCATCAAGCGAATGGCTAGGCCAGGATAGATAATCGCTCGCCCCTTTGTGAAGCCTTTTAAGATGAGCCGTGCGCACTTCTCTGGGGTCATATAGGCAAACTTGGGTGCTTCTAGGCCGGTCTTGTTCTCCGCCACGGTTTCGAACTCTGTAGAGATCGGTCCAGGACAGGCTTGAGAGACAAACACAGAGGTCGGAGAAAGCTCCATGCGTAAGACCTCTGTAAAAGCAGTGACATAGTGTTTCGACGCTGCATAGGTTGAAACACCGGGGATCACGCTCATGCCAAAGCCGCTGCTGATATTGAGGATGCCGCCGCGATCTCTCTCGACCATACCCGGCAGAACTTTTCGCGTCAGGTAAGTGAGAGCGGTGATATTCACTTGAATCATCGCGAGCACCTGCTCCCAGTTGCTCTTTTCAAAGAGGCCGAAGTTCCCCATCCCGGCGTTATTAACCAGAATATCCAAGGGACCGATGTCTTTTTCAATGGTCTCTAAGAGCGCATCAACCGCTGCGAAGTCGCATATGTCACAGCTCTGCACAAGGACTGTCAGCGCGGGATGTTTTTCTCGAAGCTCCCCCGCCAACGTCTCCAAGCGATCCCCGCGGCGAGCCGCTAAAACTAGCGCTTTACACCGGGGCGCGAGTTGGATAGCCATGCAACGTCCGATGCCTGAGGACGCTCCAGTGATCAATACAGTACCGTTGTCTATAGGTGGTCTCATGGCGAGAATGATAAACTCCTCCGCTTAACATCTCAAGGAGAGTCGTAGCACATGAAGCAGAGAATCATCTCATGGAACGTCAATGGCATTCGCGCCGCCCAAAAGAAAGGCTTCCTCAGCTGGATGCATGATGAGAGCGCCGACGTCATTTGCGTTCAAGAGACCAAAGCCAATGCCGATCAGGCCTTGGAGAGCTGCTGAATTCCAACCGCTGAGATCAAGCCAAAGAGGGTGCAGTAGAGCGCGCCGACAACTGGGCTTGGCAAGGTCGCGGCGAGAGCGCCGAACTTTGAGAAGAGCCCGAGGACAATGAGGATAATCGACGAGATAATCA
>JARGOJ010000964.1:3315-3638 GCA_029210225.1 Planctomycetota bacterium | reverse complement strand
TGAATGACGCTGATAACTATATTCATTTTGAACCGACATTCCCACTTATAAGCCGCGCTTTTAGAGAATCTGGATGAGACTTCTGCTAATGACCGAACTTGAAATCGCGAGAGTTGTCATGGCTCTGCATAGCCTGCGTCATTTATAGAGAGGGCATTCAGGGCAAGGAGACGACTATGGAGTCGGGATAGAGTCTGCTGCGGTCTCCAGTTTTTCTGACTCGATTTAACAGTGTTTCGATCGTTGGCTTGGGACGCCACTTGCGAAGTAACTTGCTGCGATAGATTATTCTAATTGGTCCCTCACCCATGAGTGTGGGATCG
>JARGOJ010000964.1:0-3305 GCA_029210225.1 Planctomycetota bacterium | reverse complement strand
GCGACCTCGGAGCTTCTTCAATTGAATTTCATTGTCTTTAAAAGTCACCTGAACGCCCGTGGCCAAACTTGGGTCAAATCCGCCGTCTTTCGCACGCCATAACTTCCGGCTTCGGGGTACGTCTCTCACTGTCAGCCAGGCCTGATTTCCTGTCCAACTGTGATAAGCAGTATGGGAGACGATGGACGGATGAGCCTGTCTGCGCTTCGATTTTAGCCAATGAAGGGCCTTGGGAAGGTGCCACCAAAGCTCCCAGTGACCGACGTAGGGGAAGGATTGAAAGACTGCTGGGGCGTCCGCTTTCTGCAGTTCACGCATGATTCTCCCCGCGTAAATCGCGTTCAACCCCTCAAATTGACCGAGCATAAGGTAGAGCGGCAGTCGTTCGAGGTTGCCTGAGAGAGGGAAGCGACCCTTTCCAGTCTTTTGGAAGACCCACGCCGGACCGTGCCCTCGGGGTGCGACTCCCGCCCACTTGCCAGGATAAGTGGACGCGAGGTGCCAGCTCTTCGCGCCCCCCATGGACATGCCAGTGAGATAGACTCGATCGGGATCGATGGAATATCGCAGCATGAGATCTCTGAGTGGACCCAGGACCTTCTGATCATCGATTTCACTGCGTGGAGCGCCTGCTCGGGAGCCGAAGTCGGGGGCGAGCAAGACTGGAGCTAATTCAGAGGTCAAATTTGGTGTCCATTTATTCACTTCTATTTTTGTGACGAGCTTCCCGGATCCTTGAGTGTGAAGCGCCACGAGCACGGGCCATTTGCGCCATCCAGAGTAATCTTTTGGAAACTGCCAATAATGAGACCCCTTGAATCCGGCCTTTGGAGTGGGAGCAAAGCGGGGTGAGTGCTTTATTGCGGCGGCAACATCTCGCCAATTTTTAGTGATTGAGGTGATATCCCCCAAGGGTCCTTCTCCGAGTAGATAGGCTTGGACTGCATCTTCGAGGATCACCCATTTCCGCGGGGAGTCCTTGCCGAGGGTTGGGAGCTTTTGACCATAACAAAGTCCGTGGCGAAGACGGAGCAGCGAGCCTTCAGGGTCCTTCTCGTCAATGATTGCTGGCTGGGTCATGACCCATTTCGCTCGTTCTGCGTCGGGCTCAAAGGGACCGGGCCAGCGCACATGGGGGGCGGCCTTTCGCAATCGCGCAATCAATGTCGTCAATTTGGGAAGTGCGGGGACCTTCTTAAGCTCAAAGGGCAATCTCCAACCCGCGTCATAGGCGAAGCTTGGGCTGTGGGATTGCGATTTCGCGAGCTCTTTCAATTCGCCTGTTACTCGCGTCGCGACGAGGCCGTGGGCGGCATGTTGAAAGAGACTGCAGCCTTTCGTCATCCGTACAAGCCGGAGACTGATCCTCTCTCTCAAATCCAGGGGCGGCGAGTTGGGAACAAACCAGGTCGCGTCGACGATTAACGGGCCCTTTGCATCGACTTGTTCGCCGTGATTGACGACGACCCAGCGTTTTGGAAATGGGACTTTGACGCGTTCGCTTTTTCTGACCTGTTGGGTCGCCAGCCACATTCGTCCTTTCTCCGCTTGAAAGCAAATCTCGAAGGTGATGGATTTCTGGCCGCCCAGTTGCCTGTCGGTCATGAGTTTGCCCCAGGAGTCACGGAGGGAACGAGTGGTCACTAAGAGCGCTGGGCCCTTCTCGTGGAGAGTCAGCCGGGTCAGCTCCACCTCCTTTGGAAAGGCCACGGAACGGAAGGGGATCATGCTCTTCTGCTTAAGATCAGCGCGGATTTTTAAGACGCCCTCCCTCGCGAGATCGGCGTCGAAATAGGCTTGGACGAGTTTGTGTAAGAGCGCCACGGACTCCTCAAAAGGCTTCTCTGCAGCGAGGTCTTGGCGCAGAGCTCTCACGGTCTTCGCGGGTAACAGAAATCGCTTTTGGAGTCTCTGAAGGCCTTGACGGTGGGAATCTCTTACTTGTTTAGGAAGACCTTGTCCGAAGGCGCTGCTCGTCGTTGCCAACATGATGAGACTGAGGATCGAGATGTATTTGTTCATAGCCTGCTCAGTCCGATCTCATTGCTTTGGGCTTGGGATGCCTGTCAAGAGTCCCAATCTAATGTCGTGGTCGTCTGTTGACTCGACACTCTTCTCACGTATTTGCCGCAGATTTGTTCCCCTCTTGTGCTTTGCTTCCATGTCGCTCTTTGAATTGTAGAAAATTCTAGAATGCTCTGGTGAATAGGGCAGCTCACTGGAAATCACTCCTCAATCTGGAAGACCGGTTTGAGAATTGCCCCCCCAGTGATAGCACGGTAAGCAGACGAGTATTTTGCTTAGTCCGAAGAAGATGAGGGCCTCTGTGTCGGACGTCTATGATGCACATTCAAGGTAGAGGCCGATTGCTTTTGCCCCGGTGTTGCTGAGTTGTCTGTTTTTCCTGATCCGTCTCATTGTGATTGTGCCGACCCCATTCAATTCCGCGAAATTGGACGCTCATCGGGATTGGCAAAGCTTCCTCGCAGATATCATTGCCGACCTAAACAAAGTAGAGAAAAGTACATTTTCTTATTGGTTGCCGGAAACGAAAGCACCCATTGCGAAATCGGAAAAGACTGCCGACGGTGAAAACAGGATCGCGCTTGCTAAGTTTCGCTTCGATCATCCTGAGAGCCCCTAAAGCCTTCGCTCCCAGGCTTTCACTTCAAATGCTTCTTCACAAAATGCTTGAGCAAGCGCTCGTCATAGGTCTTCTGAATGAAGCCAGCAATGCCGACTGATTTCGCTTTCTGACTAAGAGTGGCACGGTCCAAGGCCGAGAAGAAGACGATCTTAGGGTACTTCTTATCGGCTTCCCGCTCACTCTCTTTGGGCACGATCATCTCTGCGATCTGGTCGCCAGTAAAGCCGGGGAGCTGAACGTCTAACAAGACCAAGTCGACGTCCCCGTTGGTCAGAGTTGCGAAGGCCTTGGACCAACTCTCAGCAGTGTGAACAGTGTGCTCTTCTCCCAAAACGCGGGATACTAGGTCGCGAGAGTCTTCGGAGTCGTCGATTAAGAGGATTGTTGACATAGGAACTTCTTGATCTTTGAGTTGAGTACAATTTTGCGAACTTGACTAACCAGCTTTTCTGGTTCCACAGGTTTGGTAATGAAGCCCTCGCAGCCCGCAGACATAGCCTTCTCACGCCATTCTGAGGTTGCAAATGCGCTACAAGCAATGATTGTTGTCTCGGCGGCCACCGAGTTCTCCTGAAGCTTCGCGATCGCTTCAAATCCATCCATCTCTGGCATAGCGAGATCCATGAGGATGGCGTCGACCTGATGCCGACATGCGCAG
>JARGOJ010000963.1 GCA_029210225.1 Planctomycetota bacterium | reverse complement strand
GATCCATAGAGACCTTAAACCAGACAACATCATGATTGGTCGATTTGGAGAAGTGCTGGTCATCGATTGGGGCATCGCGAAAGACCTCAATCAGGGAGATTCAAACGACGGCGACAGAATTCACAAGAGCGTTTTGTCTGACGAAGAATTAAACCAAGCAGGAATGACTGTCAGTGGAACAATGATTGGTACTCCCGGTTATATGGCTCCGGAGCAAATTGACGGTAGCAGTCATCGCCAGAGCGATGTCTTCGCTTTAGGCTTGATTCTCACTGAGGTTTTGACGGGGACCATCTCTAATGCCGGGGACTCTTCAATTGAGCGAATCACTGCGACGGCATCGGGAAATAGCCGAACACCACGGGACATTGACAAATCGGCTCCTAAAGAACTGGACTTCCTCGCCAGTTGGGCTATGGAGTTGAACCTTGAAGATCGCCTTGAGAGCGCCGACGGCTTTGTTGACAACTTAAAGGCCTATCTCGCTGGGAAAGAGCTTCCGGATTATCATTACTCTCTCCCAGAGCGTCTGACACGTTGGACCGCCAAGCACCCAGGTTTACTAATCAGCCTTGCCTTCGGGATTGTCATGATCAGCACCACGGCCACGCTCTATCAATCGGTCATTCAATCAGAGCGAGAGAAGAACCAAGCGATTGTCGTCGCTGACCAGGCAAAAGACAGTGAAGCGAGAGTGAAAGAGGCGGTTCGGAAGATCCGTGAGCTTGAGGTGATGATTGAGCGCGGTGTACCCGAAGAGAAAATCTTAAAGGGCGTGGAAGAAGCCCTCGAACTCGGAGGAGATGACTATTCATTGCTATTGTCGGCTGCAAAAATTTGCCGGCTTGCAGAGCTTGATACGCGAGCCTTAGAGCTCTTGAAGAAGGCCAGTGATGCGAATCCTGCGGCCTATGAAGCGCTCTTTATGAGGCATCAAATTGAATTGAAAGAATTCGGCGGCGACTCGTTTGCCTACACCGAAGCGGCGAAAGAGATTGTGCGTCGGGCAGACGAGAGAGGAGAAGCGAATGAAGTGTCTCTAACAATGAAAGCGAATGGATATTACTACAGAGGAGAATTTGAAGAGGCGAAGCGAGTCCTTAGAGACTTGGAGAAATACTCTACGAAGTTTGCCTTTGGTTTTCTTCTTCGTGGCGTCCTGAAGATTAATGCTGGGGATGAATCAGGGGCTATGGCGGATTTCAATAAGGCCATTGAGTCCGACGGAGAATATGCCCTCGCCTTGTACAACCGAGGGATACTTAGAAAGAATCAGGGGGACCTTCCTGGAGCGCTTCAAGACTACGATCTGGCCATTCGTTCGGATCCTCTCTATGCACCCGCTTACGCCAATCGAGGATTAGTCAAGGCGGAGTTGGGGAATGCCGAGGATGCGCTCAAGGACTACAACAAGGCAATTCAAGTGGATCGGAAATACCCGAATAGCTATTTCAATCGGGCTGGGATGAAAAAAGACAGTGGAGATTGGAAGGGGGCCTTGGCGGATGTTAATGAAGGCATGAGGTGGGCTCCGAGAGAGGCGAAGAATTACTTCAATCGTGGGTATCTAAGAGCGAGGCTTGGAGATTCGCCGGGATCTATTAGCGATATGACGGAGGCCATTGCCCTGGACGAGAAGTATTATGACGCCTATACCTTGAGGGGTCTTTATAAGGAGAGAATAGGAGATCGAGCGGGGGCTCTCGCAGATTATGACAGTGCGCTACGGATCAACCCCAAACATGCGATGGCCTATTTCTATAGGGGCGCCTGGCGGCAGAGGGTGAACGACAATACGCGGGCGTTCAGCGACTTCAACCTTGCATTGAAATACGACTCTGGCTATGCGGATGCCTACTATAGTCGAGGGCTTATTAAGGCGGGGCGGGGAGATAGAGCGGGGGCTGTTGATGATTATTCCCGGGCCATCAAATACAATCCCAAGCATGTGCTGGCTTTAACAAGCCGGGGCGTCTCGCGATACAACATGGGAGATACAAAGGGCTCGATTGAAGACTATAGCCGGGCTATCAAGTCCGATCCTAAACACGCGAAGGCTTACTTTAATAGAGGAGGATCGAAGGCTGTGCTTGGCGACATGAAAGGTGCGATCGCCGACTTTGAGATCACTTTGAAGCTCAACCCGAACTATGGGAAAGCCTATGAGATGCGGGGAGTCATTCAAAAAGAGTTGAAACAGTTCCGCGAGGCCGCGCTGAGTTTTGAGAGTTTTTTGAGGCTCAATAAGAGGGCTCCAGCGGGGGCGAGATATCGAGCCTTCATTCTGAAGCATTTGGGGCGCCCTTCAAAATACTAATCGGCTCTGAATTGTCATACATCGTTTTCGTCGGTGATGAATATATGGATAGTCATAGAGAATCTTGGGCGCTCTGTGACCAATGTTCCTTCTTTTGAAATAAATGTCAGGTTGTAAGATCTTCCTGTGAAAGGATTTGTGATTTTCTTTTGAAGAACTTTTATTGCTTTTGACAGGAGAGGGTGAGTTCTGCGTTTTTAGGGGCAGAGTGATTGATTGGGAATAACAAAGCCAAGAGATCATGATTCACTTGGGCCTGTAGAATAGTCAGGTTTATTTCGCTTCCCTGTCACGGAAGAGATCGCCGGTTCAAATCCGGTTAGGCCCGTCTCTTAATTGAGAATACAACATAGCGCGGTAGAGAAGTCTGGTTTCTCGCAAGTCTCATAAGCTTGATACACTGGTTCGAATCCAGTCTGCGCCATAAGGACGGAACTCACTCGTCGTTACAGATAGTCTAATTGGTAAAGACGATAGCTTCCAACGCTATAGATTATAGGTTCGAGTCCTATTCTTTATAAACGACGAGTTCCTTAACGTCCTTGAATACACTGAGAGGAAATTCCAATGATTACAATTGTCTTTAGCCGAGAGATTATGCCCGGTTGAGCGTCTTGATTTTATTCCGATCAAGGTCGCAAATGTCCGGGCCACTACGAGGATATGCCAGTCGAGGCCCCGTAGTGTAAATGGTAACACATCAGGCTTTCTCCCTGTATTTGTCGGTTCAAATCCGATCGGGGTCAATAATATCAAAGTTGTCTAATGAGTCTCAGTGATTGAGGCTCCAAAACGTGAGTGTAGCTCAGTCCGGTTTAGAGCGTCTCGTTGCCAACGAGAAGATCCCGGGTTCAAATCCCGGTTCTCACATCAACTGTCATACGAGTGTAGCTCAGTTTGGTCAAGAGCGTCTGCTTCATAAGCAGGAAGTCGTGAGTTCGAATCTCACCTCTCGTATTAACAACAGCGAATAGTGAAAGAGTAAGACAATGACAAGTTTTGGCGGCAAGCCCCGAATTACCATGGCCATCCCTACAATATAGGGGCGAGGCTCTCCGGTTGGGCGCAACTCTGATACGGTTGTACAAGTGAGTTCGATTCTCACCGTCCCTAAAAGACATTCATTGATTTATTAAGGCTGCGAGTTCTCTCGCGGCTTTTTTTGATGGTCTTGACGTTCTAAATAGAAGGGAGTGAGTCGACGAGGTTTGGCATCTGATACTTGGTTTCCTTTTTATCCGGCAATTCGCCGAGTTAACAGGCGCAGCTGTTAGCCCTAGCGATAATTGTCCGAAAAATCGTTACGCTCTTACTCTCCACCACTGAAAGTGG
>JARGOJ010000962.1 GCA_029210225.1 Planctomycetota bacterium | reverse complement strand
GGTTAGCCCGAAGTAGAGGGTGGCTCCGAAGGACCAGGTATCGACGGCGGCGGTTTGGCTGCCGAATTCCAGTGGGTCAAGTTGTTCTGGACTCATGTAGGCGAGGGTGCCGAGGATCTCCCCGCTCTTGGAGAGTCTAAAAGCGGCGGAGCTCGCTGGGTTTTCTTCTTTGACTAAACCGAAGTCAACGAGAACAGCGTGTTCATGAGTCTCGGAAATGAGGATATTGGCGGGCTTGACGTCCCGGTGGATCAAGTCGTTGGAGTGCGTGTAGTTGAGGGCGTTGGCGACGGATCCCAAGATTCTAGAGATCTCGTCTGACTCCGGGGGAACCGAGTGTTCATTGACGTGCTGTTCGACGACTTCTTCGAAGGTCGGGCCGGCGATAAACTCCATAACAAAGAACGGCTGCTCTTCTTCGATTCCGTGGCCGAGGATCTTGGCGATATTGGGGTGATCGAGTGAGGATAGGATGTCGATTTCTCGCTGAAAGCGTTGAATACCCTGGTCATTGAGGTGGCTGTCGAGGAGCAACTTTATGGCAACAGTTTTATTCCAGGCGAGCTGCGTGGCCTTAAAAACGACCCCCATTCCTCCTCTCGACACTTCTTCAAGGATCTTGTATTGTCCGCGACCCAGGTATTGGCCAACGAAGTCCTCGGTGTGATCGGGTGACAGCTCTTTGCGGAGTCTGTCGGACAGTCGAGGTCGCTGAAATTGATCTTGAACCTTTGATTCTTGGACTTGTACGGCATATCGGATCTGTTGGACTTGGTCGGGACTGAGGAAGTGTTGCTCGAAGAGATGATCGCAGAGGTCTTTTGAGGCGGAGGGCTGAAATTCGGCGCGAGCACGGGCGAGCACATCTGGCTCCAGCCAGTTTGACAGGAGAATCCATTGGGCCTGCAGGTCATCCGTTTGTTTGCTCATCGGACATCGCTCCGTGTTGGGCTATGAGGTATCATCCGAATTGGTCTATGTCTCGGAAAAGTTTCCATGTTCTTTCTGTGGCCACCAAAACCCTCATTTAACTCGGTTGCTAGATTTCCAATGGGTCCATCAATTCAAACGGTCATTCCCAAACTAGGCTTGCATTTTCCTATACATAAGCTACATAAGCGGCGCCCTTTCTTATTCTCAATTTTTTTTGGAAAATGACCGCAAGAGGGCGTGTATTCGATGCGTCAGGTAGGAGGAGGATCTTTCTGGTTACGGACAGTCAACTTGTTCAACGCTTTTTAACGGGCGACGAAAAAGCCTTTGAATGGCTTGTTACAAGGCATAGCCGCTACGCAGGGGCCATTGCTTTGAGTATCGTTAGAGACGAGCATGAGGCGGCCGACGTTGTTCAGGAAACCTTCATTAAGGTGTATCGCAAAGTTTCGACGTTGAAGGATCTGGATCGTTTTCGTCCTTGGTTAAGAAACATTGTTCGGAGTACAGCCCTCGATCGGTTGAGGAAGCGAAAGAAAACTCTCTCGCTCGATATCGGGGACGACGACAACAACAAGGTTTTGGAGCCCATTGCTGAAACGGTGAGCCCCGACGACGTTTTACAGAGCCAAGAGTTGCAACAAGAGATTCGCGCCAGGATTATGGAACTCCCTGAAGCCCAACGCGAAGTTGTCGCCTTGAAATACATAGAAGGCCTATCCTACGAAGAGATTGCCCTGCAAACGAGCAGTTCAATTTCCTCAGTGGAAAGCCGCCTTCACCGGGCCAGGGCCCGACTGCGAGAAGTGTTTCGTGGTCTTTAAAGGAAGAGTGCTCTCATGAGCGGACAATGTGAAACAATGAGTCTCCTGCTTTGGCGCCGAATCGACGGTGAAGCCATGAGCACCACTCAATCTAAGGGCTTGGATGAGCACCTTGATCAGTGCGATGCTTGTCAAGCGGATGCCGAGCTCTTCAAGAATGATGATGCGATGCTTTTCAATGCATTCTCATCTCTGCGTAGCAATGACGCTCTCAATGACAAGGTTCTTCAAGCGATCGCTGAAGAACGCAAGAGCGCGCCACTCTTCACATCCAACACCTCAGCAAATACCAACATCTTCCTTCGCTTCGCTCCCCTCGCTGCCGCTGCGGTTGTGATCGCCTGGTTTGTTTTCAGTGCTCCTAAAAACGATGGCGCCCTCAAGAACTCCGTTGCGGTCCTCGCGTCCACGAAGAGTGATGGCCTTCGGGTCAGGCAAAATGGCCAGTGGATGAAGCTCTCCGACGGTCAAAATATTGAAGACGGCGCCGTGCTCGCCAACCGCCAACAGCGGCCAAGTACCATTGAGTTCTCCAATAAAACCCGCGTTACCCTCCGAGCAGATACGACCATCAAAGTCTCCAAAGCCTCCGACGGCGCCACCGAGATCGATCTCACATCAGGATCGGGCGGCGAGATCATGTGTTCTGTGACCCCCGGCTACGGCTCCTTCCGAGTTAGAGCAAAGGGAATGCTCGTCACTGTTCTTGGTACTAAGTTCCTCGTGCGCTCCTATCAGAATCTGACCCGGGTCGTCGTCATTGAAGGCAAGGTTCGCTGCGAAACGGACACCGTTGAGACTGTGATTACCAATGAGCAAGAGGCTGAATTAGCCAGCAACCTACGAATTCAAGTCGGTCAGGCCGACCTCTCTAAGCGTCTTCATTGGGTTAAGAAAGCCAGCTCAAGCACTGCACCCATTCGCCCAGCTGTGAATAAAGTCGATAGGACCCCTGTCAGACAGCCTGATCCAGTCAAGCCTACCAAGCCAAACCCTCCCAACCCCGGAATGGATATGCCTGTGAGTCCTCCTAATGGTGGAAAAGGCAAATAGGCTCGAGCATTCATTGAGCAGTCACATTAGAAAGCCCCTATGGGGCTTTTTTTGATGTTGTCCTGTCGATGGGGAATTTAAAGCCCATTTCAATGATTAGGAATGAGAATGCGAACTGGGAGTAAGTCATCTATTTTATCAATCAACTGATTGACTGGATTGTCGTCGAGAACGATCGTCGATCGTGAAAATTCGAGGCCGTGTTGAGCGCGATTGTGGATGAGAATGAGGTAGGCGAAGCGAGTCTCAGCTCTCGAATTTACGAGGTATTGGTGCTCATCGAGCCAATTGAGAGTGAGCGGTATATCAAAGGTGATTGTCACTTTGTTGGTTATGGGCGCTGTGTCGAACGGTCCGATGGAGAGGAGAGTGCCGTTGCCAGAATCGATCTCCTCCATCTGATGGCGAAATTGATATCCATGTATCCAGCTTTCCAGAAAGAAACCGGTGCCTTTGGGGTCGACGATCCAATCTCTCAGAATGTCGTTGTTCATTGCTCTTTGTCTCGATTCACGAAACGATTGAGGACTCTCGCGGTTCTTTTGCGAGGGATTTCTTTATGTACTGCACGAACACGGCGATGAGCAACAATGGAAGAAAGCAGAACGCAAATATTCCAAGGAGGATGGCTAAACCCGAGTTTCGGCCGTAAAAAGTGTCTATCTTGGCTTCATTCTTTGAGTTGTCTAAGACGATCACGTCGACGGCGTCACCTTCGGCAAGAGTGAGAAGGTATGTACTATAATAGCCCGTTGTCACTCGCTTAGGCTTCTCCTTATCAGTCAACTTAATGGTGTAAGATCGCCGATCTTTATGTTTGTCATTGTTGATTTCCTCAACAATTCCCGA
>JARGOJ010000025.1:17751-23218 GCA_029210225.1 Planctomycetota bacterium | reverse complement strand
CTCCGCTGCCTTGAGAATCGTCGGTGTCGAAAATGAAGCGGGTGTCATACATGGCGATGATGTCGCCGTGTTTGAGAAAAGAATTTTGAAACTGGGTTCCGTTGAGGAGGATATGGGGCCCGACTCCTAAATTGTGGAGTTCGAAGCGATCTGGCAGCACGCGAAGGAAAGCCCATTGTTGATGGAGGTCAGCCAAATGAGAAATAGCCAACTGCCCCGAGCGGAAGCCCAGGTAGTTTTCGTTTTGCAGTTGGACCCAATCTCCCGTTCTGGGGCCATCAATAACAATGAGACGAGGCATGAACTAATGCTCCGATTTCGGCATACCACCGCTCTATAGATGGTCCATGAACCATTATAGGTCGATCACGGGTCCAAACGCAAAAGCGAGCGATTTCTCGCGTCTTTGAAAGGCTCTACTCTTTCCCTCAAACAACTATAAAACAAGGTGCGGGGAAGGGTTTAGAAGAAAAGCAACATCTCTAAAAAAAGCCTCAAAGATTCTAAAAATTTGGCTTCAAAGCTAGGACACAATTTTCCGATCGTCCCCTAGATAAATTCCTTTTAGGTTCAGTCTTAGTTGATCAGGATTCGTCGACGCCTTGATCGCGGTCTCGTCGTCAACCAGCCCTTTCTTAACAAGCTCGATCAAGGATTGGTTGAAGTCCTGCATGCCTTCCTCTTTTCCACCTCGAATGACACTATCGATCTTCTTATCGTCTCCTTCTTGGATTATCTTTTGTACCAATGGGTTGGTAAGGAGTATCTCCTGGCAAGGAACGAGGCCCACCTTTGGATCGGTGCTTGGCAAGATCTTCTGACAAATAATGGCTTGAAGGTTAAACATCAGTGACTGTCGGATCGAACGCTCACGCTCCGGCGGGAAGAGGTCAACGATCCGTCCAATACACTGCGATGAATGAGACGCGTGGAGCGTTCCAAAGACCAAGTGCCCTGTCTCCGCTGCGGTCAACGCTGTGTCAAAGGTGACGGGGTCGCGCATCTCACCAATGAGAATGACGTCTGGATCTTGTCGAACCACAGACCGCAGGGCCGCGTGAAAGGACTCCACATCCAGGCCAATCTCTCGTTGATTGATAAAGGCCTTCTTATCGCGATAAAGAAACTCGATAGGATCCTCAATGGTCACGATATGGCAGCGACGCTTCTGGTTAATCCATTCGATCATCGCGGCGAGGGTCGTCGACTTTCCGCTGCCGGTGACCCCAGCAACGATAACAAGCCCCTGACGAAGCTCGGCGATGCGTCGCATCGTGGACGCAGCCAGGTGAAGCTCCTCGAAGCTTGGAATATCGCTGTTCACTCGGCGGACGGCCACAGAAACCGACCCTCGCTGGTGAAAGGCATTCATTCGAAAACGACCCACACCCGAGACGCTGCATGCGAAGTCGATATCCTGGAACTTATTGAATTTCTCCCGGCAATTCTGCGGCATGACCGCTTCAAGCATGCCATGGACCATCTCACCGGGGAGAGGCTCGGCATCAAAATAGCGGATCTTACCGTTGATTCTCATAATCGGAGGATTTCCGACTTTGAGGTGCATATCCGAGGCGCCGTATTTTTGCATCAGCTTCAGCAGCCGTTCCAAATCCGCGCGGCGGTCTTCCTGTGTCATACCGTTTATCCCTCTTTCTGTTCCGGGATCAGTTTAACGTCTCAGATCGAACGGCAAAGTTTTGATAACCAAGCTTTCTCAGATTCTGTCAACAATTCATGGCCTGCTTCAAGCTCAGTGGGCTTAGTTAATCGATCTATGACCTCACTGTGATAATCGTTGATCCACATCTCTTCCTCGAAAGTCAGCAAAGCAGGGTCGATCAGGCGATTTGAGAGAGGAATCCAAGTCAGCGGGCGAAAACTAAAGTTCTCCCGGCCAAGTTCATCATTTTCGTCTGCGACAACCTGATATAGGTTCTCAATCCGGACACCACCCCATCCTTCACGGTACAGCCCTGGCTCAATCGAGAGCACCTGGCCAGCCTCGATGGCCTGTTCGCTGGTGTGACCCCGTCCAGGCATACCAATTCCCATGGGTCCCTCATGAACATTCAGCCAGGCGCCGACGCCGTGTCCAGTGCCATGACTGTAGTCGGCCCCAGCGTTCCATAACGGCGCCCGTGTGATCGCGTCGAGCTGGACACCGATCGTTCCTACCGGGAATCGAAGCCTAGCGCAGGCAATATGGGCTTTGAGGACTAGAGTGTAGACTCGCTTATGCTGCTCGCTTGGGGTCTCGCCGATGTAAATCGCCCGGGTCGCATCCGTTGTGCCGCCCTCGTAGTGAGCACCAGAATCGACAAGGAAGAACATACCTTCGTCGAGGGTGGCCTTAGGGTTGGGAGTGCTGTAATGGCAAATCGCCGAGTTTGGCCCAACAGAAGAGATCACCGAAAAACTTAAGCCCTGGTAGCCTGGCATCTTGGAGTAGCAGTCGACGAGGTGGTCTCGAAATGAGACTTCATTGACTGAAATCCCTTGTTTTAACTTCTGTTCTAACCAGTGGAAGGCCTTAATTTTTGCGGCAGAGGCGAAGAGACCTGCTCTTCGCATGGCCGCCAATTCGTCGGCGTTCTTTCGAGATTTCAATTGTTCAATGAGGTCGACCCCTAGACACCGTGAAGTCTTGGTGAAATAGCTCGCCAAGCCCTTAGTCAAACGATTGGGGTCGAGATACCAACAAAATTGGGGACTCTGATCTTCGACGATCCTAGAGAGCCGATCCTTCCATGTTGTGAGGTCTTCTATGCATAGCTCGACGTCTGCGTCAAAGGATGCTTTGTGGGCTGGGTGAAGGAAGAGATGCACTGTTTCAGGGAGGACCAGCAGCAAGCTCTCGAAGACAGGATTGAACTCGACATCTTGCCCTCGGCGACCAAGCAACCAGGCAATCTGATCCAACTTCTGGACCACGGTCCCTTGGCAATGAAGACTGCTTAGGATGTCTCGAAGCGTCTCGAGACGGTCATGAAAGCTCTCTTTCACAACGTCTTTAGGAAGGACCTGAATCTTTCCTAGCTCGGGCTTAGGTCGTTGCTCCCAGTGAGAATCAACGAGGTTTTGATCAACCGCCACCAGCGCAGCTCCGACTCGGCTGAGGCCGTCCGAGAGGCCCTCAAACTGTTGGAGACTAAGGCAGTGAGGATCGACACCAACCCTCAAGCCAGCACCTGCTTCGGCGTTGTTCATGAGAAAGGTGACGTGATCCACCGCCCCGGGGGCGCCTATTTTCTGGACTTCAAAGAGCGTCGTGTCGACTTGTTGAGGAGCCTGAACATGATAGCGGCCGTCAACAAAGAGCCATGCTGAGTCCCGTCCAATGAGGATGTTTCCCGCAGAGCCGCTGAATCCCGAGAGAAATTCGAGGCGTTTGGCACGTGCGACGACGTATTCATTTAAGAACTCGTCGCTGGAAGGTACCCAATAATAGTCGAGTTTCTCCTCAACTAAACGAGCGCGAATAGATTCCAGAACCGGGCTCATCCCTCTTTTCCTCTCCGAAAAAGGCGTCGAGCAACAAAGATGTTGGCGACGCCTTGAGGTCTTTATCTGGAAAGAGGATACCGAATGCTGAAAAAGCCCCAAGCTTGAACTTTGTAATTCCTCCCCTAGGCAACAGCGACCCGAGGCGTGGCTCCCGAGTGATGGTCCGCGAGGGCGTGACGAGCCTCAAGGCGGTCGTCAAATTCAATAGTTCGGTCCTTAAAAATCTGATAGTCCTCGTGACCCTTGCCTGCGATTAACACAACATCACCGACTTCAGCCTCAGCAATCGCCCGATCAATCGCCTCAGCCCGATCAAGGATCACTTCGTATGACTTCTCGCCAAATCCAACCTTGGTGTGGTCCGCGATCTGCTGCGGATCTTCACTTCGAGGATTGTCCGAGGTGAGAAAGACATCGGGGCGGATCTCCACCGCAACCGAAAACGACTCTCAGACGTCCTTGGGAGAGCGGGCGGAGGGTGCTCAAAACCCGAGCGAGAGCGTCGTCAGTGTGGGCATAATCGACAAATACGGCTGGCTGCTGCTGGCTTGAGACACGCTCCAGACGCCCGGGTACACCTCGAAAGTCGACCAAAGTCTCGACGGCATCCTCAAGTTTGACCCCTAAGGATTGGACAACCCCCAAGGCCGTCAGCAAGTTTTCAATGTTGTGCCGGCCAATCAACCATGTCTGGAGTCGGCAGCGAATCTTGTCCATCGAGAAGACTATTTCGGTTCCGTCTAAGTCCATTTTGGCAATCTCAGCCCGAAAGCGACCGCGATCTCCAATGCCATATTTGAGAATCTTGGCCCGAGTATTTCGAGCAAACCTCATGGATTCGGAGTCGTGAGCGTTTAGGACGGCGACGGCATCGGAATTGAGGTTCTCAAAGAGCCGAGCCTTGGCGTTTCGATATTCTTGATAGGATCCATGATAGTCGAGATGGTCCTGAGTAAGATTTGTAAAGGCCCCGACAGCGAAGCGTAACCCTGAAACGCGCTCTTGATCGAGGGCGTGAGAGCTGACTTCAAGAATCATGTCTTGACTGCCATAGTCTCTCGCACGAGCCGCTTGCTTTTGAATGAAGAGCGCATCCGGGGTTGTTTGGGTCGCCTTGATTCGCTCCCCGGCGACGTCGTTCCAAACGGTTCCTAAGAGCGCAGGTTTCCGTCCTAAAGATTTGAGAATGTGATAGATCAGATAAGTTGAGGTTGTCTTGCCATTGGTTCCCGTGACACCGATCATGTTTATCGATCGACTTGGGTGTGCGTAGAACTGATCAGCGAGGAAGCCAAGGGCGCGACGGCTGTTCTTGACAGTGAAGTTCGGCACCGAACCGTGCCACGCCTTCTCGGAGATAACCGCCACAGCGCCATTTTCAACCGCTTTATCAATGAATTCATGACCGTCCGCAACGTGACCGTGGACGGCCACAAAGAGGTGCCCTGGCTCGACCGCTCGTGAATCAAAGGCAAGCCCCGTGATCTCTCTTTGATCACTGGTTGCGAGGCCAAGAACGGTCAGTAACTTGTCTAAATTCATGAGGGGCTCTTCCACGGCAAAGTTCGAGAATGCTTGGATGTTTCATTCTTCGTCTTTGGCCATGCCTGGACTTGAACGCTTCCTTCTGTATCTTTGTTTTGTTCTTCATCGATATTCTCGTTTCCACTCTAGGAACAAGGATCATGGCTTTGACCAGCACACCAGACGACCCGACCCCGAACAACGAAAAGTCAGGAAAGACACTCGCGGAGCGCTTGAAAGAGCCCTACCAGGTCGGTCATATCTCCCGTTGGGCACATCAACTATCGGCCGAGCTTGTTCGAATCCACGATGGAGCGGGGCCTATACAACGCCCTTTTCCTATCCATCCCAGTCAAATTCGCCTCGCCGAAAACGAACTGTCTTTAACGATAGAAGCCGCCGATAAAGACCCCTGGCCCGACGAAGCGATTCGATT
>JARGOJ010000025.1:0-17741 GCA_029210225.1 Planctomycetota bacterium | reverse complement strand
TTGCAAAATTGTCCCCCGGAGTTCTTCCCCTCGGGCAAATTGGGTAAAGAAGCCGACATTTGGTGCTTCGGTCTAATCTTCTTCGAGCTGTCGAAAGGCGAGCATCCCTTCGCTGGGTGCCCAGATATGACCACGCGCTTGAATGAAAGCGCTCCGCGCATGGAGGCGCCCTTCAAAATCGCGGTGCCCGATGATCTCGCCGATATCGTGAATAAGTGCCTTCTCCGTGACCCCTCCCACCGCTTCGATGCCCGGCGCTTGCAAAGAAAAGTCAGTCGCATTCCCATCGACGAGGTCGCGTTGGCGGTCGCTGTCCCCGAGACAGAGTCAACGGGTGGCAGCTGGCGTTCTATATTCATATTTCTGGTATTTGCGATGCTTATATCAGGGGCTTTGATTGGCTATAAAAAATTCAAGCCTCTGTCTGAAAAGGCGAAGCACTCAAGGCTGATTTCCGACCTTCAATCCGACGACCTCTCCGCTTTTCAAAAAGCCCTCCCCACACTCAAAGTCCGGCTTCCAAAGCTTACCGAAAAGCAGCGACAGGGAACCTTACAGATACTCGTCCTCGCCCTCGACAAAAAAGACCCGGTCCTTCGCCGTGAGATCGCAAAGACGATTCGACTCTTCGGACCCGAAGCTTTAGATCTGCTGGAGCCCGCTCTTAAGGATCCAAATTTACAAGCGGGGGTCGTACAGACACTCAGAGAATTCGATGTTCTATGCCTGCCCTTGCTCCAGCGCCTCCTAAAGTCGAATGACTCCAGCATGCAGCTCGGCGCGATGTCCCTTTTAGCCAATATTGGCCAATCTAAAGACCTCTTAAGCAAAAATCGCGAAGCCTTTGACACTCGGCGAAAGCTCCTCTTTGATGCCCTCCGCCACAAGCTTCCTCCAGTTCGCCAAATTGCCATCGGAGCTGTCACCGCGCTCGCGTTGCAAGAACCAAAGATCATCCCTCAACTTGTCAAACTCTTTAAAGATCCAGTGACGACGAACGTCGGCGGCGACCTTCTGGCGGGGCTCGGGCCAAAAGGGCTTCCCCACTTAGTCGTCAGCACCCGCGACCCCAAACCGGCGATCAGGCTCAGCGCTTTCCGAGCCCTCGTCAAAATTGCTCGGATACAAGCGCCAATGAGATCGAAGGTCTTTCCCCTTCTTATCCAGACCTTCTTAGATCCGGATCCCAAGGTGAAGAAATTCTGCGTCGGCGCGCTCAAAGGATTTACCATCGAGGCGCTGCCCTATCTCGTCAAAGCCCTTCCCGATCGGAAGCTTGGCATGCACGTAAGGCAACACATTGTCCGTCTTGGTCCGGCGGTCGTTGGAAATGCGCTCATGAAATACATCGCCGATCCAAAAGCAGGACCCCAGGTACAAGGAATCATTCGAATCTTCTGCATCGCCGATCCGAAGACACGTGAACGTCTCTTCGACGCGCTCAAAAAAGGCAACAATACTGTCGAGGTCACTAACACCTTGGTCGCAGCGGGCCCTTTCATCCTGACGACCATTAATAAGGAGCTCTTTAAGCCACAGTCAAAGGTCATCATCCTAACTTTGCTCACCGTCCTGAAGCGAATGGGGGAAAAGTCCAAACCAAGCATCAACGCGCTCATCAAACTCAACAAAGACACGACGGACGAAGACATCCGCGAAGCGAGTTACAACACGCTTAGCGTCCAGAAATTAACAGAAGCCCAGTGGATTCCAGTTTTGATTTCTAACGGCGTCTCTAGCAAGAAATCTCTGAGGATCAGCGCGCTGTCGAAGCTCGGAGCCATACTCGGGGGTCCTCAAAAGAAGCTGCTCGGCCCGAGCTGGCTGGGCTTTGTTAAGAGTTCAAAGCCCCCGGAGCGCCTCGTACACATGGGTTTTCTTCTCGGTCACTATGAGGAAAGCGCCGGCAAGATCGCCGCTGTCGCAGAACTTTTTGCGACAATGCTCGCGAAAGCGGATCCTGGGGCAAAGGCCTACCTTCACTCAGCTCTAAAAATCCCAGCTCAGGCAAAAGGCGCTGCGGCTGTACTGAAGGCGCTCAAGTAACATCGCCACAACCGACGCGGACTGGTCATGACTGTTTCTAGTGATGAAAAACTAGGATATCTCGGGGAAACCTGGTTCCTTGAAAGTGGCGAAAGGCTCTCCACGAAGGAACTCTATCGTGCGTGGATTCGCGAGACGGTCCAACCCGACATTCGTTGTCGCAGTGTGAGCAACCCCGATCTCAAAGCCATTCAGCACCGCTTTCAATTGATCGGACCCTATGGCATTTTAGGACGTCTCGGGGAAGGCAATTTTGGCACCGTTTACCTCGCTTTCAACGCCAAGAGAGAATCGGGAAATCGCCTCGTCGCCCTGAAACAACCGAGCGAATCTCTCCTTGAGCGCTACGCAGAAATCGCTGGCATCAAAGACGACCCCAATCTCCCCACCGTTGAGAACCGCAAGAACGCACTCCGTTGGGCCCGAGTCTCGATTGGGCAAGCTTTCGCACAGGAAGCGGTCCTCACAGCACGACTGAGCATGTGTCCAAACGTCGTCTCAATCCTCGATCAGGACGTCAGTCTGCCCTACATGGTCCTTGAATACTGTGATGGTGGCACTCTCATGAGTCGAATGCGACGACCCTACGACTTGGGCTGCGTGCTTCGTTGGGGCCATGAGTTAACCCTCGGCCTGACCGCTGCCCACGAACTGGAACCCAATCAGCTGGTTCATCGCGACCTGAAACCCGACAACATCTTGCTTGACAAAGGTCAGCTCAAAATCTCCGACTTTGGAACGGCCCAAATGGTCGACAAAATGGACTCCCTTAGATCCCTTAGAGGAGGCTTTACACCGGTTTACGCTGCCCCAGAAGCTTTTGAGGGGCGAGCCTACCCGGGCACGGACATTTGGTCTCTCGGAGTCATTCTCTACGAACTATGCAAAGGAGCCCGGCCCTTTTCTGGAGCTGCCGCACGCCTCATGAATGCGATTCTCTCAGTCGATCCTAAACCTTTGAGTGGTGACTGGGTCGTTGATCCTCCTCCCGAGCTGATTGAGTTCATCAATCGATGCCTTCACAAAGATCATGAAGACCGCCCAAAGGCCGGCGAATGCGCTCAAATCATGGAGACCCTGCGAAGTCGATACGAAGCCAATCACCCGAATCCCTCAACGTCGCCAAAGAAGTCCCTCACAGCTGATCAGCAAAGCGCGCCGACGCCGTTCCTCAACCCAAAACGCCCATCCGCACGACACGCAGAAATTGAAGAGGTCCTATCTCCAGAGAACAGCGCGACCTTCTCAGTCCGTGCTCAGGAGAACGGCAAAAACCGCCGTTGGATCTCCATTTCCATTGCACTCAGCGTCGTACTCCTCTTAGGACTCAGTTGGAATCTCGCTGGCACCCGTAAGCTGATGCTCCATGTCTTTGCCCTCGGCGGTCGTCCAGGAGCCCGCGCCATCGCTGCTCGCCTGAGTGACCCGGCCCCCAGTGTTCGCAGGAAAGCTCTCGAACTGCTCAAAGACAATGGTTCAGCGGCGATTCTGATTCCTTACCTCAGTCATGAAGACGAGCTGATTCGCAGGGAGATCCGACGCATTCTCCTTGAGCGGAGGGAAGAAGTTATTCCCGAGTTGGTCGAAGCTCTTGAAAACGCAGAAGAAGAAAACCGCCGCGCCATCGTTCTTCTCCTCGCCGACATGGGACCCAACGCACTCAATAGTCTCATTGAGTTTTTGGCGAACGATAGCCTCAAAGCCGAGATCTCATTCGTCTTAGTGAAACTCGATAAAGTCGCCGTTCCAAGGCTAGTGCAAGCGCTAGATAAGCCCAGAATTAAAGCGGAAGCGGAGCAAGTTCTCATACGTATTGGAGCGTCGTCCGTCGAGCCAGTCATCAATTTGCTACCTAAAAAGCAAAACGCGAAACAAGCACGAAGGATTCTCGGTCAGATTGGATTGGCCGCTGTGCCAAAGTTGATTAGCGCCCTTGGCGAACCTAACTTGAAGCCACACGCCAAGGCTATCTTAGGAACTGCTCCTGTTGAGAGTTACTCATTACTCATCGTTCAATTGAAAGATCGAAAGCTCAAGTTAGATCTTCGTGACCTGCTCATATCCTTTGGTCCCAAAGCCATTCCCGCGTTATCGAACGCCCTCAAAACCCAAAAGCTGATCACCAAAGAGATTACGCAGATTCTTGCGACGATCGGCCCGAAAGCCTCGAAGATATTGCTAAAGGCGCTCTGCGATAAATCGGGTCGCCTGAGTCATCACGCCGCCGCCGCGATTCTCTCCCTTGGCTCTCATGCCTTTGATGACCTCATTGAACGAAGCCTCGATCCGATCGCTCTCAATCGTTCAAGAGTGCTCACTGTTTTAGGAAACCTGGGGTCAAAGCTTGACGCAAGGCAACGGCCAAGGCTACTCAGAACACTCATTCGTGGGCTCTCCGACCTTGAAGAGCAACCCCGGAAATCCGCGAAAAACGCTTTAGTTGTGCTCGGACCCCAAGCCGTTCCGGCGGTCCTCAGGACCATTCCGAAAAGCGAGTCCTATCAACAGCTCTGTTTAGAGATCTTGAATGAAGGCGGTTCCAAAGTCATTGAAATCGTTATCAAATCACTGTTCGACCCAGAACTGATGAAGTCTGCAGAGCTGAGTCTGCAGAGTATGGGCTCAAAGGCTGTGACTCCCATTCTCTATGAGCTATCTAGCGTCGAGAAAAAGAAGCAAGCCGTTCTTGCCGCGGTCCTGGCCAAGCTCGGGAAATCGGCCATTAAACCGTTGATGGCCCAACTTGTTGAGGGTCAAACGGCCATGAAGAAAGCCGCGGCCATCGGCTTCGTTGCGCTCGGGAAATCCGGTGCCGGCGCTCTTGTAGCACAAGCTGCAACCAGCTCTACCGCGCTTCAAGAGTGGATTAAGTCTATCCTTGTTCAAATTGGGACTGAGGCCTACGACGCGCTAAAAGAGGGCATTCAGAGTAGGAATCCAAAGCTTCGATTGCTTTGCATCGACTGCGTTGGAACGATTGCAGTCGACAAAGACGATATCCTGTCGATTCTCATTAAGAAGCTAGGCTCCGAAGACGTTGAGACAAGGCGCGAGGCTGCCACGGCGCTAGGAAACTTCGGCAAGGCGGCCGCTTCAGCGCTTAAGGCTTTAGAGCAACGGCAAAGAGATTCAAATCCTATGGTTCGTCAGAGCGTGAGCCGAGCAATCTCTAAAATCAAGGGGCAATGAATCACACTCGCTTGAGTGTGACCAGAGTGATGTCATCGCTCTGTGGCGCACGACCAATGTATTCCATGACTTCTCCGAAGATGGCTTCGAGGCATTGATCTGCGTCAGATTTTGCGTGGAGTGTTGAGCTCTCTAGAAGGCGCTCCAACTGGTATTGATCTTTATTCTTATCGAAGGCCTCGGTGATGCCATCCGTATAGAGAATAACCATGTCTCCTTTGCCGAGTTGAATCTCGTCCTCAGAGAGGTATTTGTTGATGTCACTTGTGACACCCAAGACCACACCGCCAGCTTTCACTGCGTCGCAATCCCCGCGTTCTGCGCGATAAATAATGAGGTGTTCGTGGCCGGCCCCAGTGTATTTGAGGCTGCCGTTTTCGGGATCGTAGCGAAGAACGAGGAGTGACATGAACATGTCCATGTCCAGGTCGTCGGAGAGCAGCTCATTGAGAGCGCATATGAGCTCACGGGTCGACTCGATGCGAGGCGCAAGGGAGCGAATCATACTCCGAGCGCTGGCCATGATCAGCCCAGCGGGAACGCCTTTTCCGGAGACATCTCCAATGCAGATGAGTAAGGTGCCATCGCTCAGGGGAACGAAATCGTAGTAATCGCCTCCGACATCTTTCGCAGGTTTCATCTTTCCCGCGAGCTGTAGACCAGGCACAACGGGAAGCTTCCGAGGAAGCAACTTCGCTTGAATCTCTGCAGCGGTGTGCATCTCCTGTTCGAGGCGCTCCTTCTGCTTCATCACTCGAATCAGTCGTGCATTGTCAATCGCCACAGCCGCTTGGTCGGAGAAGGCTTCGAGAAGTTCGACGTCCATTTCAGAGAAGGCCCCGACTCTGTCGTTGTCGAGGTAGATAACGCCAAGCACCGTCTCTTTGATCTTGAAGGGGACGCAAAGCACCGAGTGGATACCAAGGCCCACAACGCTTTGAAAGCGTCCATAGGTTGAGTCCTGTACGGCGTTGGTTGTGAGGATGGCCTGGCCCTTATCCATCACCTCGTTGCAAATCTGCTTTGAGACCGCCGGTCCTGAAAGCCGGGATTCGTCTTTCGAGAGGCCGCGTTGAATCTCAACCTTCATTTCTCCATGATCGGAGAGAATGAGATAGCCGCGCTCGGCAGCCATGAGTTCAATAGCGCTGTCGATGATTCGTTCAAGCAGCGGCCGCAACTCATGTTCACGGTTAAGTTCTTTATTGATGGCGAGCAATTTCCGAAGGTCTTCGCGTTGCCCAAGCACGACTCCGAACTCAGCGGTCTTTTCATTGAACTCGTTGGTTATGGGGCGATCATTTGGGTTTCGTGAAGCGGGGCGTGGTGAGCCGTCTGGACAGACAAACTGTATTCGAGTTTGGCCGCATTCAACCCAATCACCGTCATAGAGCTGGGTCGAGATCATCCGCTCTTCATTGACGAGGGTTCCGTTAGACGAATTACAATCGGTGACAACATAGGTTCCATCATCCCGTCGCTCAATGACGGTATGTCGACGGGACATGTTTTTGTCAGCGATCTCAAGGACATTGTCTTTGGATCGGCCGATGGTCGTAATCCGCTCCGTCAACTCATAGTGACGCGTCTCCTGCCCTGCGACGCAGAGGCTCAGATAGGCCTTCGGCTCTTGGATGGCTTTATCTTTGGTTTTTGATGACTCAACCAAACTTTCGGTTCCTTAAAACTTATCGCCTGCAGTTCAAAACGGGCTAGCTGTTCTAGCATGGCGTAATAATTGATTTCCAGAGCTATTTAAATCGAATAACTCCTCGCAAGAGGTTGCCAATGAACAGGGTGGTTTGGCCAACCGCCTGGGGGGCAGAAACTGTGGCTACCAAGCATGGCGATGTCTGGGGAATGTTTGTGGAGCTTTCGCAAGCAAGACAGGGTCCTCCAGTTTGCCCAATGATTGTAGGTGTTCATGAGTTGGTATGGTCGAGGACGTCGTCTATGGAGTTCATCTTCTTCCAAGAAGGCATCCCCGGTAAGGAAGATCTTCTCGGAAGGTAAAAAGACTCCTTGATGTCCCGCGCTATGACCGGGGAGATCAACGAGCTTCACCGAGCCATCGCCGAACAAATCGAGGGATCGTGAGAAGCCCAGACAATTCTGACGACGAAACTTTACCTCCTGCCACTTTTTGACATCGAAAAACTGAAAGGGTTCATAGCCGAGGGGAGGAAGGAATCGACACGCGTGCTTTTTTTCTTTGGGATGAACAACGACTTCAGCGTTTGGGAAGTCGGCGAGCCCGTCACAGTGATCCCAGTGCATATGAGTGAGAATGATTCTTTGGACGTCCTGAGGATCGTAATCGAGGCTTTGAATTTGCTTCGCCGCAATTTGGCTGGCGTGGAGCTTGATAGAGACAAAGGGCGCGAGTAGACGCTCGGGGTTGCGATCGCCTCTGACAAGCTGATTCGTCCCAAATCCGCAATCAACAAGGCTTAATCCCTGGGACGGGTGGTCAATGAGCACGCACATCATTGGAAAGAAGTAATTCGTCATTTGCCGCATGACGGGGCCTGGAGCCTCGATTGCTCCAGTTGAGAAGAGAAAGACTTTCATGGAGAGTCTCTTTGACCATCTTATCGATAAATGTTGAGGAAAAGAGGATTTTAGCAGGTTTTTGGATTGTCAGTGGGCGGGAATTCGGTCTCCCGATTGTCAGGTCAAGGTCCAATCAAATACGCAGAGGCTCCATTTCGCTCGGTTTTGCGAAGAATAGGACGACCAAGCATTTTTAGCAGAGCCATTTGCTCAGATCTTTCGGCTTTTGCATATAGAAGCCAAGCCCGTTTCCCCTTTGTCAGGCTTTGGAATTCGTTCGCGATTTTCGAAGTCCCTACTTTATCGTAGCTCCCGATGAAATGGTCTTTTGGATCAATATGAAGGATTTGCTGGTAGACCTTGAAAGCGATTTCAGCTTTGTAGTGAACGTAGACCGGTTCGTTTTCTCCTCGTTCTTCTTCAACAAAGCGTAGAACAGAACGAAACTCTTGTCTTTTGAAGGGTTTTACAAGTTTTGGGCTCAGGCTCAAGCACGGCCATAGGAAAATGAGAAGGATGAGCATTCTTGTCAGCTTCGAACGTTCATGGAGTATGTTTTGGAGTGAATAGGCGGTCAAAAGGTAGATCGATGGTACAACAAAGTTTAGAAGGCGTTCGTAAATCGGATAGAGCTCTAAAAGGCTTGCCAGAGGTACGAGAAGGAAGGGGATGAAAAGAAAGAAAATCGAGTCGTTTCCTCGTTTCCAAGCAGCATCTGCCCCAACAATGACAGACACTAAGAGCAAGGCACCCCACTCAGAGGGGAAGTAAGTGCCGCTTGGTATTTCAAGCAATAACTGCACCGAGGCATAGAGACTCACGTAGTCGTGTGGAAGCACAAGAAAATTGTCGTTCCAAAACTCTCGGAGATACTCACTGTTGGAATTCAGGCGGATGACCAGGAAATACCCAATTCCAATGCTGATTATCCATGCCATGCCAATTCCAACGAGTTTGGCCAGTGGTATATCAAGCTTCCCACGAAAATGAGCATAGAGTAGTGCCATGCCCAAGGCGGTCAGGTTAAAAATTCCAGGAAACGAAAACCAGGGGCATATGACTCCAAAGAGCAGCAGCGCAACAATTTTCCGCTTTCCGTCGGGTCGAAGAGTATTGTGTAGTAAGCAAACTGAGAGCAGAGTCACAAGGACGTCTACGCCATAGGGCTTGAACTCATGCGCGTAGTATGTTTCCGACACCGAGAAGGAAAAGAGAAAAAGGCTGAAGAGGTAGAACGATGAGTGAAGGTACTTCTGAGCGATCCAGTTGAATGTGAGGAGGCTGAAGCAAGACACTATAAAGGGAAAGAGGCGAAGCGTCGTCTCGCCAAAACCAAACAAGCTCACGGATATCTTGGAAATGAAAAGGAAGCCAATGGGCGCGACTTGGTTGTAGTCTAATTGACCAAAAAGTTCTAACCAGCCCTGTTCGACAATGTTCAATGCGAGGGATTGCTCGTCGATCCAGAGTGAGCGGTTGTTCAAGAAGTGAAAAAGACGGATAAGAAGCCCAACCACGATGAAAAACGAACTCACGTAATAAATGGAGTTTGAGTGAGGTGGTTTGGACTTGCTTGATTGAATCGAGTCATTCATCGTGAGATTACTAAAGCTAAGACAAAAAAAACGCCGCGCCGATTAGGCGCGGCGTTCTAATTCATGGGCGGTACTGGACTCGAACCAGTGACCTCATCGGTGTGAACGATGCGCTCTAGCCAGCTGAGCTAAACGCCCGTGAGATCCTGGAATTATAGTTGGTGGATGCAGAAATTCAAGTCGAGACTTGATAACAATATCCCCCAATGAGATTCCAGGCTTGAAACTAGTCGTTTAGCGGTGAGTTCCTGTCCCAATAGGTCAGCGCTTTGAGCACTGCACCGGGGATCTCTGATCGGCTGCGCACCCTAAATTTACCGAGGACACGGCGGACGTGGATCTTGACGGTGTGCTCTGTAATTCCAAAGGCGTTGGCGATGTCTCTGTTTCGCTTGCCTTCAACAAGGTGCGAACAGACTTCCCGCTCTCTTGGAGTCAGTCCCATTCTCTTGGCGACTTGATCGACCGAAGCTGCGGGTAAAGTACGCACCATAGAGGAGATCACATAAAAGAAAGGCCGACCGTTCATTTGCCCAGCGAAAGTGCGAAAGCGGATCTCCGTGGCGTTTTCGTCTTGGAGTAGAACAGGGGTAAGGCCTGGCTTGACGGACCATTGATCACTTCCACGGTCAAACTCTCGAACCAGGCGCAGCTGCCTTAAGAGTGGACTTGGCAAGGCGAGCCAGGCTCCTCCCTTACGACTGACACGCTTGAGATGAATCCAACCGGCTTCGTTGGCGTGGGTTAGTCGAAGGTCCTCATCATAAAAGGACATTCCTTCATCTAGATGATCTAAGGCAACCAGCGGTAGAGGCGAATTTGCCGGGAAGGCCCGACTGCTGATGAGCCGTTCCATTAAGTCTGAAAGAGGTGAGGCATAGGTGAGAAGCAAGCTGTCGTGAAGAGCCTGAAAAGGAGGTTGTCGGCTGCTCCGAAACAACGCGACCATGCCGAGAGTCTCGCCTTTTGCGCTGATCACGAGAGCCCGAGTATGAGACTCGGCTCCGTCTTGAACGACTGATCGGAATGGCGACTCGGCGAATTCTTCATCCGTCATGCCACAGCGCTCTCGAAGGATCGGCCCCTTTAGAGCGACTTTTTTAAGCCAACGAGCGCCAACCCCGGAATGGAACTTCAAGATGTCATCGTGGAGATGTGTTAAACCTCCAAGATGGAGTATCTCGAGCGGACCTTTTCCGAAAAGGTAGAAGACAACGAGAGAAGCGTCAAAGTGATCTCTTAAAAGAGGCATCAACGTTCGCTCAACTTCACCCAGGGACGTCATTGCCCTAAGTTCAGGACTAATCGCCTGAACCTGTTTCCTCGCGGATAATGCCCCTACCCATCCAAGGACTTCGGCACATAACTTCAAATGCTACAAAACAAACATTTAAGATATAGCAACGTTTGTTCTCTCATTTTTTCATTAGAAAAATTTGACATAAGCAAATCACAGAGTTCAGAGCTTTCTATTATCAAATAATTCTCAATCAAACATCTATCAATTTCAATAGCCCTAGACAATATTCAACGATAGAGTTAGTTCGGGCTACTAAAACTCTAACTCCTCGCCATCTCTTCGTAAAGGTCCAATCCTCGACATAGTTCGTCAATCTTTCTCTTCTTACAACAGAAACGGCACCTCTTCTTTGTAGGCGATGCTATCGAAATGTTCAAGATGTTATTTTTGTATTGTTTTTAACTTTCGGTTTAGCGCCTGTCATTCTCTTGGAGATACTCCTATGAGCACTGTTGTCCATAGTTTTTGCTCCAAAGAGCCTTTCAGTCCAAAAAAACTTGTCTAAGACAAAAGGCGAATGAAACGACCGCTTCCCCCGTCCAATAAAACGAGGACGCATTTGTCGAGATCTACAAACCTAAAAGCCTCAGAAAATGGTTAATTAGACTTCGAATTCTCGGGAGGAAAGCACCATGTTTCAAACGACAAGATTTAAACCTTATTCAATGTCCATTCTCATTGCGGTCGCCACAGGCGCGTTCAGCCTCACGAACACGGCCGAAGCCGGCGACCCAAATGTCCACGTTGACGTCAAGCGCTCCCTATCGAAGCAAAAGGACGCCGCCGATGCCGCCGCGAAGGTTGTCCAACAAGGACCCAAGTCCTTCTCCGCGATTGTGAACCTGCTGGCAGACCCTGCCGCCCCGGTTCGAGACAAAGTCATCGCCGAGCTCCGCAAGTGGCCCACAGAAAACATCGCCAAGCTCGCCAAAGGCCTCCGCGCCAAAAATTCACTTGTTATTGAAGGCATCGCAGAGGTTGCCGGTGAGAAGAAAGTGAAGGAGCTTGTACCGGACTTGATTAAAGCCCTCTCCTTTAAGAAGTCTGAAGACGCTCCCTCTGCAGTTTTCCATGCTCTCGCTGAAATCGGCGACGACTCTGCTTGGAAGCCGGTCCTCAAATACTATAAGGGGCAAAAGCGAAATTTCCGTCTCCGTGGCGACGCCCTCTACGCCCTCTCTAAAATGAACGCAAACGAAGCCCTTCCCCTCGTCAAGGCCGCCCTCAAAGACAAGCTCCTCGCCACGCGAGTCATGGCCCTCGTCATTCTTTCGGACCTCGACAGAAAAACCGCCGCTTCAGCAGCCACAACATTCATGAAAGGGAGCGTAAAAGAACGCGACAAGGTCTGGGCGCCCAAGCTACTCTTCGTCGCCTTGGACGTCCTCACAGCAATGGAGAAACGCTCGGACCTCAAAGCTGAACTCAGCGCCGCCATTGACCAAATGATTGTGCTCTTAGAGAAAGCCAAAGGACGAGAGCAACACGAACTTGGAGTCACACTTCGTGGTCTGACTGGTGCAAAGAACCTCGCCCCAGATCACCTCGCTTGGAAGAGTTGGTGGAGCGCTCGCAAAGCTGACTGGGAACCTAAAGACAAGCCTAAGAAAACGAAGAAGGGCGAAGACGCTGATGCTGGAATGACCGGCTCTGTCGTTCGCTTCCATGGAATACCCATCCACTCACTACGCGTCGCTTTCGTCCAAGATGTCTCCGGCGGTATGAAAAACCCTGTTGGCGGGCGAAAATCGGACACCCCCGCAAAATTGACCGTTTCTAAAGAAGAGTTAAACAAAGTCCTTAAGCTGATCAACGACGCCGCCTACGTCAACCTCCTCTACTTCGCGACCTATTTCTATAAGGGAGCCCCTAAACCTGTTCCTATTAAGAAGTTACGGCGTAAGCTCATGGACTATAACAACAAGCAACAGATTCCAGGGAAGTCTGGACATGGGCGCAGCAACATCTTCGATGTCACTCGCTTCGCTATCGCTCAACCCAACATTGACACCGTTTATATCCTCACCGAAGGTGGCCCGACTGAAGGTAAATACGTCGACCGGAAACGCTTTATGAAACACCTCAGTCGCATCAACGTTTACTACCGCGCCCGTGTCCATACTCTCCTCATGGGGTCGTCCTCCGATGGACCACCTTTCCTCCGTGCGCTCGCTAAAACAACGGGAGCCGAGTTTTACGACTTGAAGAAGTTAAAGAAGTGATACTGCACGCCAGATAAAAAAAGAGCGCGCCAATCGGCGCGCTCTTTTTTTGTTAAGTGAACATGATTTAGAAAGGACCCGCAGGCTACTCGACGAAGCGGGCTTTGAGGAAAGCCAGCTGCAAGCCTGGGTTTTGGTCAAAGAACTCGACCAGCTCTTTCCCTCCGATGGAAAAGATAGACGAGTCCTTCTCGGCGCGTAGAGTCGAGCAGACCTGTGCCTTATCTCTCATTGCGCGAATATCACCGATGAAAGCGCCATGACCAAAGGGAGTCAGGTCGGCATCATCCCCACCAACAAAAGCCAGCTCTCCGTCATCGACGAGGATTGCTTCGGTGGCGTCTTGACCCGTTTCCCAGAGGATCTCACCGCTCTTCACTTCTCGACGACGGAGAATAGCTTGGAGTTGCGTTTTCTGGGAGCTGCTAAGGGTTGTCAGGACGGTATTCGCGTTGATCACATCCCAGCTTCGCTCCGACCGCATTTCGTCTAGGTGACGCATGCGGTCCATGACATCGGTGCCTCGTAACAAGTACAGAAAGTCGTATCGATCAAATTCGATCACTTCAACATCCGTGACAGCAATGATCGTCGCGTTTCTCTTGTTACCCGTCACAAGTGAGGTCTCACCAAAGTAATCGCCAGTCGTGTACTTTTTGGTCTCGCCACCCTTGGTCTTCACCGAGGCCACTCCAGAGGCGATCACATAAAAACGATCTCCGACCGCCCCCTTGTTGATGATTGTGCTCTCGGCCAGGTAGCGACGACGGCGGGCGCATTGGAGAACTTCCCGAGCTTTAAAAATCGAGAATTCCCGGAAGAAGTCGATGTTTCCAATGAGGTCTAAAATCTCGATTGCTTCAGAGTGGACTGGGCGCTCCACGTCGATTCGAATCGTGTGCTCCACTCCAGGCTTAGCAAGCTTCAGGAGCTCATCCTCTGGCATATCCTTCTGGGCGATGTGGCAAACGTAAAGGCGCTCTTTGACTTCGGCGTCCAATGCGGCCAAATTCATGACTGGAGTGTGAAGTGGCGGAACACCCGCTTCGTGAAGGACGACCGAGTGATGAAATGGAGGATTTAGGAGATTGTCCCGTCGACCGGCGCTAAAGACGCCAGCTTCATACATTGACTTGATTCTCTCCGAGTCGTAGAGGGTGTCACCAGAGAAATAGAAGCTCTTTCCTCCAAAGTAGACTTCAAAACCTACTGCGGGAATCGAGTGCAAACTATAGAAGAAACGAAGCTCACCACCATAGTGTCGAACGGGTTCACCTAGGCGAATAGGTCGGAACACGAAGAGACGACGCAGGAAATCTTCGTCTAAGCCAGAGAGCGCCGAATATTTTCGTAAGAACGATCCCAAGACAGTGGGGGTCGCCATGACCATGATACGACGCTCTTCGAGGATCTTTTGAAAGGTTCCAGCATCGTGGTCGGCGTGACAATGCGTGAGAATCAGACCATCGATCAAGCGAGGTGGAATACCATTTTGCTTTAGCAAGAGCCCTGAGTTGATGGGGGGATCGACCATGAGACCCCGACGATTTATCCACAGCACAAAGCCAGTTGTTTTGCCTTTAGGGTCAAAACCGTGGGAGAAACCGAGAACTGTGATACCGAAGAGCGGAGGTTCGAAGGTCGTGGCAACATCGCCCACTTCGAGGGTCGGCAATTCGACTTTACCCGGCACGCGGCAGACTTCGACGCCATCTTCGAGAATGGCGTATTCATCTCCGTCAATCGCGATTTGTGCTTGACCTTCATCGCCCTCAATCGTGGCGATGCCATCCTCATTGAAGTGAGTGAAATCAAGGAGTGTGTCGGTCTGGAGGAGATTCTCAGGGTCGAAAGGATTCTTTCGAAAGAACGCACACTCTTTTGCGAGGTTGGGCCGGACATGCTCTGGCACTGTGTCGGCGTATTCGCTGCTTGTATCAATATTCTCCGGGCCAAAGAGCGTTTCCTGGAAGACGTTTCGGGCCCGAACCTCTCCGTCCGGCGTCGTGATCAAATTGACTCGGCGACGGAGGAGGAAAAAATTGTAATACGCAGGAAACTCGAACTCGGCGACGTTGATCCCCGTCCGCCGATCAAAACGAACCTTGGGAATCACAAAGTGCGTTGGAACCTGCAAACCAAGAACCATCGAGTCTTTGATGGTTTCTGGAGGCAATCCAAACTGCACCGGACCCGCCTTCGTTTCGACGCGGAGACCTCCTCGTGGAAGTATCGTGATGCGATCGTTTTTAGGGCTCAACGGTTACTCCTGCAAGGATCCAGCAAAAAATTTGAGGGGCGAGTCATACAGTCATTCACACAAAACCTACAAAAGCCAAAGCCGGCCGTCATAGAAACAAGACCAAGATTCGATGCCATTCATTTTACTCAACAAACGAGGAGAACAGAAAGGGTGCCTGTCTCACCTTTTTTGACGATTCCGTCTTAAGTCTTCTTAAGGAGCTTGAGCCGAAGGGAGCGAATCTCAATGACAGAATTCGCATCAAAGATCAGGATAAGCCCACCGTCACTTTCCTCCAGCGTGATTTCCTCGACCTCAAAATTGTCGAGAGAGACAACATTTGCCTTGGAACCTTCGACGTGAATACGAACTTTCGACCAACTCCGACGTTTGTATTTCGAGATGTTGAAGGGGACCTTATCGTATTTTTCGGCACGCCAATTCTTTGCGCGCAGTCCCATGGTGAAGTTGCCCTTCACCAATTGGAAGTCAATCTCGACGATATAGTCTTGCCAGTTGTCGCTTCGACCCAAAACCAAGCGGACAGGTGAATCCTCTCGATTGTCAGAGACCAGAATTTTGTTACGCAGTGAAAAAGCGTCGTCGGAATCTGGCTTTTCAAAGTTGCGCTCTAAACGCAGAGACGCCTTTTCCCTAACAAAGAGCTTGAACCATGGGATTTTATCTTCTTTAGCCCGCTTGACTTCCCACTCTTCAGCGGCCTTCTTCGTTTTTGAAATCTCCGCTTCAATTTTCTTCGCAAAGGGCGAATTCTTAAAAGCTTCGACGGCTAAGAAAGATTCGAGAACACCAAGAGCGTTCTCATAGAAGTGATAGCGACTCATACGGGCCGCCTTTTTGACGATTTCATCGGCCCGATCGCCGGCGCTGTTTCCACCATGAAGCTCACGGCGTAGCTTCTCGAAAGCCTCAGGACTCGCGACACTAAAGGCTTTTGGAATCCCTTTAAAGGCGCTCTCTAACGACTCTCTAGCCTTGTCGATCTCTTCAGGTGACTTATCACCGCTTTGCTTCTTGAAAGCCTCAACATCGCCCTTAAGCTTCGCAAGGAACTTTTCGAGCTCGGCTTTGAAGTTGTTTTCCGCTTTCGATAGCAAACCCTCGGCCTCGGCGCGAATATCGTCGAGTTCGTAGAGCTCTGCCTCATGTATCACTGCTTTGAGAGTGACTCGGTGATTCCGATAGCGAGACGCTCCGCCGAGGTTCTTCTCAACGCGGGCTAGCTTCTTCTTAAGGTCCTTTTTTGCCTTCGCGACCGCAGGGTCAGCTGATTCTTCCTTGCACCCTGCAGTTCCTAGCGACATCAACACCATCAAAAGAAAGACGAAGCGACTCAAAGAGCCCCGCCGTCTTTCAAAGAATGTGTATGGCCGTCGTGGAATAGAGTTGTTCCACACAATGATCGTCCTCAAAAAGCTATGGAGAGTGAATCGAGAACGCGATTCACCCGCGCCCTCTTGGTTCCGTATTGTGCCATGACTAGACAGCTCGCGTGCATCGTCTCGGCAAAAACTCGGATTGTAGCCTTTTGAGCTCTCTTTTCGTCAAGCTTGGAAACTTATTTCCAAGTATCGTCGTAGATTTTTTTCTTCTGCGTTTTGTAACGGGCTAATGTTTTATCAAGCTCCGCGTGCTTATCAGCAGGGATAATGGCTCGGAACGACTTGGTTGTTCCCAATTCCAAAATCAACCAGTTCGACAGCTGACTCATGAAAATGGACGCTCCCTTTTTGCGAGGAACATTCATGTTCGTTCCCCATGAGTGGCGGATATTGATCTTCTTGACCTCTGTTCCCGCCGCATCCTTAAGGGTTCCAACGATGGTTCCTTGCCACTTGTGGCCGGTCTGAGCCTCTTTTCCATCCATTTTCATCTTGAGTTCGAAGTATTTCACGTTCACTTTTAGATCTAGAACGAAGTCGGTTGTTGCCTTCGCCGCCTCCTCAGCTTTAAGGAATTTCTTCCCGGCCTTTGTCAGGCCCTTTCCGATGTTTTTCTCAAAGTGAAAGCGCGTTTGGTCACGGTCACGTTCATCTTTGACAACTGCAACCAAGTAAAATAGAGAACGAAGTTTCGCTTGTCTTTTGCGCCGTCGATCTTTGCGTCGAACTTGGTCGAGACATTTGCCGTCGGTACATCTTGAGCAAACGCAGTGGGCATAAGCCCCATCGATACAACGCCAACAAGTAAGATTGTTCTCATAGCCTTTTTCACAGATCATGCTCCTTCATCAATTATCGTTATCACAGGCCTTGGACCGTGGACTTCAAAGCGGCCGAATTCTACCATAGCCACTTCAACCAGGGATCCGACTTAACGCACGAGTCTTTGTTGTTAGTGAGTCGCCTCAAATCGAACTCTATTCAAACTATCTGGACGTAGGACCATGGAATTTTCCTGCGCCAAAAAAAATTAGGACCGAACATTGAGCAACGACCCCAAAATAATCGACATCGACCTTGAGAAGCCAGACCCAGGCGTCCTCGCCGACGCAGCCGAAGCTATTCGGGCTGGTAAAGTGCTCGTCATTCCTACCGAAACCGTTTACGGCGTGTTGGGCGACGCAAACAACG
>JARGOJ010000961.1 GCA_029210225.1 Planctomycetota bacterium | reverse complement strand
TCTCCTTTCGGAGGTCCTCAAGCTTGGCATGAGTGTTCTCGGGACAGTTCTCCTTAAGTTGGTCAATCTTCTTATATTGCTCAGGGTCGTCCTTCTCTGTGTCGTCAGCCCAATCCCGGAGTTGGCTTCCGAGAGAGTCAATATCCCGTTGGATCATAGCCAGGATATCTTTGCGCTTCTTATCCATGCGTCGTTGATAGGGATTGAGGAGCCGGGTGTCATAACTCTCGTTGAAGGACTCGATGGCAGCCATGGCTTGCTTATAAAGGCCCTTAGAGCGCTTTGTGTCAATGTCTTTAACGAGCTGGCCCCATTTGTTCGCGACCAGCTTCTGAGACTTTTTGGTGAGACGTTGCACTTGGCTGGCGGCCCGGATGGCTGGATTTGTGCCAGGGAACTGATCGACCACGTTCCGAAACTTGACCATCGCTAGTTGTGGGTTGTCGGGATTGGCCGTCTCAAAGTCTTTGGCTTCCTGGAAGAGTCGGTTGGCCTGACGCAGCAATTTCGCGGCTTCATCGTCAACTTTGGGGGTCTTATCGTCCTTTGGCTCTGGTTTCGGAACCTCCGTGAGCTTGATGGGGCGGCGCTTTGTCTCTTTTGGTTGAGGGTCAGTATCGGTGACTTTCGCGATCGGCTCTTCGTCGGTGTTGCCGCTATTCATAGCAATGACACCACCGACGATGCCGAGGACCAGAAGAACAGCGACGGCAATGGGAATAAGCGGCAGGCCACCCTGCCCAGAAGCCAGGGGTTGGAGTCGACGGGAGGGGCCCTTGGGCATATTGGCGGCGATTTTTAAGGCTTGGAGCCGTTCAAGCAGCTCGTCCATGGAGGCGAGGCGATTTTCGCGCTTCTTGATGACCATGTCTTCGAGGAGGCGGCGTTGGTCTGAGCTGAGGTCGGGGACCTCTGTTTTCCAGTCGGGGAAAGGCGTGTTGACTTGCTGCCAGAGAATGGCGCGGGCGCTCTCACCATCGAAGGGAGTGCGATTCGTCAGGAGGTGAAACATGCTGGCGCCGAGCGCGTAAACATCGGCCTTGACGTCAATGTCGGTCCGGCCCAACGCTTGTTCCGGGGCACAGTAGTACGGAGTTCCCTCGCAGGTTCCGCCCTTGACTCCTTCTCCAGCTTTGATTTCTGGCTTTGCCAAACCGAGGTCACAAATCTTCACGACCCCTTCTTTGGTGAGCATGATGTTCTCGGGCTTGATGTCCCGGTGCACGATCTTCTGACCATGCGCGTGCTTGAGCCCGCGGCCAACCTGTTCGAGGAGGTAAAAGGCGCGGTCAATGCTGAGGGGGCCGTCGCGATCAATTTGATCGACGAGGCTCTCTCCTGGGACGTATTCCATGACGAAATAGTGGAGGCCGTTGCTCTCACCGCAATCGATGCCTCCCATAATGTTTTCGTGATTGAGTTTTGCAGCGTTACGAGCTTCTTGGAGGAACTTCTTGCAGAACTTTTTGTCCTTTGAGAGGCGTCGGGAAAGCACTTTAACGGCGACGTCTCGCTCCATGGATAATTGGGTGGCGCGATAGACCGTACCCATACCGCCGCGGCCGAGCTCTTCGTGGAGACGATAGCCGGGGATGATTTCGTCATCGAGGCGATCACGGATCTCGTCCGCTTCCGTCTCTTCGAGGTGGCCCAACTCGACCATCAACTCATCGAGGCGGACCTTCGCCCCCTTCTTCTTTCGCTTTCGCTGTTCTTTGAGAGCCTGCGCAACTTGTGCTTCGGTTGCATACTCATCTTTGACAACGAATAGTTCAAAAACACCCTCATGAATGGTCATCATCGGTGTCGTATCCTCACTCTACGGTCCAGGTGACCAGGCGCAAAACCTCAACTATCCTAACAGGGACTGGCTAGGATCCCTATAAATAAGGAGTGAAAGCTTTTAGATTACCCAGCTATCCGAACATCAACCGTTCTTCATACCTTTGTTTTTGGTCGCTTGGTACGCCGAAAATGTCACAGAGCAGTTCTGGCTCTATCAATTTTCTTACTTTTTCGACACAAAGAAACCTGGCTTGCAGATAGCTCATCTTCCTCTTATGAATTATCTTTCGATATCCAAAATACGCCAGGAACACTGAAGCCTTCGGGCTTCCACAAAAATGGGAGCAATCACGTTGTCGAACTCACTCGCCCTAGGTGTCGACCTAGGCGGCACAAAAATATTGGGGCTCATTGTCGATCAACAGGGAAAGATTCATGGCGAGCAGAGCCTCCCCACACCCATCGGTAGCGCCGACTTTTTGCTCGATGCCTTAAGCACAGTCGTGAAAAAATTGACTCAGCAATGCGCCGAAGAAAAGCTCGGGACCATTCTCGGTCTCGGTGTCGGTGCCCCCGGGCCGCTCAATCCAAAGGACGGCCTTATCTATACAATGCCCAACCTCCCAGGTATGGAGAACTACCCTCTCGCGAAGGAGCTCACACAGCGGACCGGTTTGGAGACTCGCCTTGAAAACGATGCCAACGCCGCGCTCCTCGGTGAGGTCTACTTTGGGGCGGCCAAGGGACATAGCGATGCGGTCATGTTGACCCTCGGGACGGGAGTCGGAGGCGCCGTCTTCGCGGCTGGACAAATGGTCCATGGCGACCGAGGAAGCGCTGGCGAGCTAGGGCACATCACCGTCGAGTGGGATTCTCCTCGACGCTGCGGTTGCGGACGCTTGGGCTGCCTGGAAACCGTGGCTTCCGGAACAGCCGTGAGCGCTATCTTGAAGGAGAGTACGCTTCAAGGAGAGAGCGGGCGAGACTTCTTGGACTTGCTCGTCGCGAAAGACCCCGGCGCCAATAAGATCCTCGATCGTGTTGTGCAAGGATTGAGCCGGGCCTGCTCTTGCTTCATCAACACTCTGAATCCGAAGAGCATTGTGATCGGGGGCGGATTTGGATCGGCGCTATTTGAGTACTTGCATCGTCCTCTATCTGAGGCGCTAAAGAAGCAATGTTTCGAAATTGCTTACCGCGATCTTCAAATTCATCCTGCGAAACTTGGAAATCTTGCCGGGGCAATGGGGGCCGCTAGCCCCTTCTTGTCTATCGCCTGATGTGCCTGAAAGCTAGGTGTTGACCTTCTTTGGAACAAAGGTCAAGATGCGGCCATCGGCCCCTAGTTTGTATTCCTCAACGTCTTTTCTTATGAGAAGGGCGCTGGTAACGTATTTCTACTAGAAGTACTATAGAGTCTCGCGATAAAGAGACACTATCGATTATTTAGGCACTGTGTTTTTCACAAGGATCCAAAACCCGTGAGTACTCCCGATCAAGGACCCTTTAATCCTGGATCATTACCTATTCCCAACGATGCAGCGGGACTCTCTCTCAGTGAGTTTGTGGGCTTATGCTCTCATCTTAACCAGGGGGAATTTGCTCAGCGCTTTGACCATCCCTTCCTCATCCAAATGTCTCAAGATCTCGACGCCCCCGAAAATCCAGGCTTTGGAACGATTTCTGGGAATATCAAGAAGATCCTCGTCGAGTCCGAGCTGACCAACTGCCTACTCCACTTCGTGAAAAAGCGCCCCAACAACAACTTCTCGATGATGGTCACCGTCGGACGCGCTGAAAACAACGACATCATCATTCGGAACGGCAAAATATCGAAGTTCCACGCCTACTTTAACTCCATCGGCGATCAGTGGGCTGTCACCGACGGCAACTCCTCGA
>JARGOJ010000960.1 GCA_029210225.1 Planctomycetota bacterium | reverse complement strand
TCTCCATATCGATGCGAGGCTTGTAGTAGAAGCCGTCTCGGTAGCCGAGCGAGGAGAGTCGGGAGATGTTCTTGTAGCCGGCAGTGCTGGAGGCGAGCAAAGTGAGGTGGTTGTATCCTCGGACTCGTTCGGTCATCTTGCCTGGGGCCATGTAGACTTCACAGCCGACGATGGGTTTTATGCCGTTGTTCTTAGCTTCTTTGTAAAAAGTGAGGGCTCCGCACAAATTTCCATGGTCGGTCAAAGCGAGCGCCTTATGACCACTTTTCGCTGCTTTTTGTACAAGTCCTTTTACGGTGCAGGCGCCATCGAGCAAACTGAAATCAGAATGAACGTGGAGGTGCACGAAGTCGGAGGCCTTGACCATGGCTTATGTCCTTTGTATTCAATAGTTTAGTCATTGCCACAAGATTACCCTGAGGCCCTGACTAATTCGCTTTATATTAGGGACTTATCTTGAAAATTACACGGTCCTGATTGGAGTTCTCAGTACAGGGAATCTCCCAAAGTCCAGATGCCTTATCGTCATCTCAAAGCTCTCACTAGACCCAAAGGTCATTCGCCCTTACCTTGTTGGGAGTGATGGGTGGAGAATTCTCAGGGAGCACACACTGTGAGAAAAATTTGTTTCGTAATTTTCGGTCTGGGAGCGCTCCTCTGCGCTGAGTCGGCCCATGCTCAAGAGAAAGCGCCGGAAGACACGGTCTTCGCTGACTTTATTGTCGCGGTTGTCAACAAAGAGCCCATCACCCTGAACTACCTGCTTCAAAGGTCGCGCTTGCAGCGCAAGTTCTCCATCGCCGAGCGAAATCGCGATCCGAACATGCAGCGCCTGCTCGGGGAGAAGCTCAACTCCTTGATCATTGAGAAGCTCATTATCCAGGAGGGCAAGCGCCTTAAAGTTGCCAAAAACAAAGGTGACGACAAAGAAGTCGAGCGCCAGGTGAAAGACAAAGCCGAGCCCTTCAACGGGGTCACCGGCCTCAAGAACATGCTTAGCGAGCGTGGCGTAAGTTATCGGGCCCTCGAAGATGAAATTCGCTCAAACATCGTCATCGGACGGGTTTACTTCAACGCGATCACCAAGAACATTTTTGTTTCTCCCAGGCAGCTTAGGGAATACTACGCTGAGAACCCTGGTGAGTTCTCCCGGGCGGCCAAGACCAAAATTCGTCGCATCCGCTTGAGCCTCGACGAAGAAGACCTCACAGAAGAAGGTAAGAAGTGGCTGAAGAACGAGAAGATCAATGAGTGGGACCCCGCTGCCTGTCAAAAGCTCGGCAAATACATCCGTCTCCGTATCTTGAACAGGGCCGATGTCGGCCAGCTCGCTGGAAAATACACCATGCGCCTCAGCGAGCAGGAAAAGAACGGCTTGCTAGAGTTCACAAGCAAGACAGAGAAATACGCGAAGGTGTCTGGAGTCAAAGGTCTCGCAGAGATCTCGAATCCGCTCCGTGAAGGCGAAGTCTCTAAAATCATCAAGAAGCGCTCGGGGGACCTGGACATTGTCTATCTAGAAATGCGTCGCCCGCTCTCCAAAATTGGCTTTCAGGCCGCTCAGGAGAACATTGCGCGAGAAATCAAACGGATCGAATTCGATCTCAAAATTCAGGTGTGGCTCGGCACGCTTCGGCAAAAGGCCACCATTCGACAATTCACTCCGCGCCAAAAAAGTAATTGAACGGCGTTTCATCCTAAACAGGAGCTTACATGGCTGGTGTTTTTCACGCCTATGATGTCCGTGGTTTATGTCCTCCCGATATCACAGAAGACCTCGCTTACAAACTCGGAAATGCTCTCGCGCAAACGCTTCCCAAACAGGGAGCCGTTGGTATTGCGCGGGATATGCGGCCATCCTCTCCAGGCCTCAGCGAGGCTTTGAGTAAAGGGATTCGCGATGCAGGACGGGACGTTGTCAATATTGGCATGGTCACGACACCCTGTTTCTACTACGCCATCGGGTCCTTGAACCTCGCTGGGGGCATCATAGTGACCGCGAGTCACAACCCCGCAGAATACAACGGCTTTAAGATCTGCAGAGAAGAAGCCATTCCTATTGGTGGAAACAGCGGGCTCAAGAATCTTGAGAAGATGGTCCTCGCGAGTCAAACTCACAGCGCCGACAAGCCTGGCACTGAGAGTGATAAGGACATCCGGGCGGCCTATATCGACCATGTGATCAAGTGCGTTCCCGACCCTGTCGGAGAGTTAGCCATCGCTGTCGACTGCGCGAACGGCGTGGCCGGACCGATGGTCGAGCAGCTCTTCGAGCGCTTTGACAAGGTCAGCTTAGACAAGCTCTACTTCGAGCCCGATGGAACCTTCCCTAATCACGAAGCCAACCCTCTCAAGCTTGAGACCTTGGTTGACCTTCAAAAGTTGGTTCGGGACAAGTCTCTCCAACTCGGCATCGCTTTCGACGGCGACGGCGACCGTGCGGCCTTTGTCGACGAAAAAGGCGATCCTGTGGCCAGCGATTTGTTAACTGCTTTCCTCGCCAGCGACGTTCTCAAGCAGCATGGCGGCGGGACGATTGTTTACGACCTGCGTTCAAGCTTGGTCGTCAAAGAGACCATCGAGAAGCTCGGCGGCAAGGGCATTGAAGAGCGGGTGGGACATGCCTTCATCAAGAAGACGATGCGCGACAACGACGTCATTTTCGGTGGTGAACTCTCAGGGCATTATTACTGGAAAGACAACTACTTCGCCGACAGCGCTTTCATGGCTATTACTCGCGTGCTGTCTATTGTCAGCCGAGACGGTAAGCCGCTTAGCGAGCTGATCGCGCCGTTCCGTCGGACCGCTCAAAGCGGTGAGATCAACTATAAAGTTGAAGACAAAGACGGCCGCATCGAAGCATTATCTAAGGCCTTTGAGGACGGTGAGCAATCTCGACTCGATGGCATTTCGATTCGTTGCGATGGCTGGTGGTTCAATGTTCGCAAGTCGAATACCGAGCCCGTTCTTCGACTCAACCTCGAAGCCCAAGACGAAGCTCTACTCAAAGAAAAGCTAGTCGCCGTCGAAGCGGTTATCAAGGCGAGCTAAGCAAGCGAAATCGGGACTATGAACCAAGAGCTTGTCTATCACATCGCCTCTCGGGAAGATTGGATCGAAGCCCAAAAGACCGGCTGCTACTCAGCGCCAAGTCTCCAGAGCGAGGGCTTCATCCACTTCTCAACCCTTGAACAGTGCGCCGCGACCGCTAACCTCTACTATTCGAGTGAAAAATCGCTTCTCTTCCTCAGCATCTCTGTCCAAAAATTGAGTCCGGAGCTGCGTTGGGAAAAGTCTCGAGACGACGCGCACTTTCCCCATCTTTACGGTCCGCTGAACATAGATGCCGTCTTGAAGGCCCAGGAATGGCGGGTCGGAGGGGATGGCGTCTTTGAAACACCAAGTTCGGCAAACCTATCGGCGAAAAGTGTCGATAAATAGAGAAGATTCGCATCTCAAACCGAGATTCGACCGTGATCCATCGGAGAACGCCTAATGTGTGGACTTGTCGGCTTCGTCTTAAAATTCAACCCTCAGCCAGCCACGGTCGATCTGAAAGCCCTGTTCCAATTTGCTGAGCAGCTCTCTGCCATCGAGCAGATTGATCTCACCCAAATGGCCGAAGTTGAGGACCTCGCGCAGCATTGCGTGCTTTGGGGAGGTTTCTTCCAACTCCATGAGAGCGAAAGCAG
>JARGOJ010000959.1 GCA_029210225.1 Planctomycetota bacterium | reverse complement strand
AGGATTGAAGATAATGATGAAGAGCTGAGAGATATCAGGGAACCAGTTCCGCAACCAACCAAACTTCACTGGAATTGCGACAGACATGATCGCCATGATCGCTCCATAGAGGCAGGAATACGACGCAATGAGCTTGCCCCGCGCCCCGCTAAACCAAACGCCAGACGGCTCTTTTTCACGATCGAGAAATGGGATAAGCGTCAACCCTATGACAACAACCGCAGGGATAACAATGCCCCCTACAAACGCCGAGTAAGAGACCATTTCCTGAAGGCCGAGGAAATACCATGGCGCCTTCGCGGGGTTCTCTGGAATATCCGGGTTCGCCGCTTCTTTTAAGGGCGCGTCGAAGAAATAGCCCAGGATCAGGCAAACCAGCATCGTCGCCATAAACAAGAAGAGCTCAGAGCGAAGCAAATAGGGCCAAGCCGGGAGCGTCTCATTCATGTCTTTGCCAGTGTGGGGAGATGTCCCCTTCACCACACACATAAGTCCATATGTTCGCTTTGGCTGATTAGCCGGCGTTTGAGGTTCCGGTTTTGCGGTCCCCACGCCTTTCCCTGCGGTCGTCGGAGTCCCCTCGGGTCTCGCGATTCCACCATCTTTCCGAATGCGCCACATATGAATGGCCATAAACGTAATCATGAGCAACGGTAAGACCATGACATGGAGCAAGTAAAAACGAGTGAGAGAGTCTTGACCCACAGACGACGAGCCAAGCAGCAGCTCTTTTTGGACATCACCAACTCTCATGCTGGCGGGGAGACCAAGAGAATCAACCAGCTCATTGGGGGAGGCGGCAATGTTCGCGCCGATAGTAATGGCCCAGTAAGCCAATTGATCCCAAGGCAAGAGGTAGCCTGTGAAAGACATTCCCAAGGTCAGGCAAAAGAGGACCATACCCAGCACCCAATTGAATTGCCGGGGACCTTTGTAAGCAGCGGTATAAAACACTCTCGCCATGTGAAGAATGACAGCGAGGACCATGAGATGCGCCGACCAGCGATGAATATTCCGGATAAAGCGGCCCGTCGGAACAACGAAGTGAATATCTTTAATTGAGTGGTAGGCATGTTCGACGTCGGGGTTGTAGTAGACCATAAGCAATATGCCGGTCACCGACAAAATTGCGAACAATGAAATGAGCACAATTCCAAGACCCCAGGTCGTTTTCATTCGCAGGGTATGGGGGTGCACTCGGGTCGAATGGATGTGCAGAAAGAAGTTATTGAAAACTGTTTGCGACCTCGCCCGATCTGAATTCGGCGGCCCATGGCGAAATATTGAATCGCGTATCTGCCCTGGCAAGGTCTTAATATTGTGAAGGAACTCTTTCAGTCCTGAGTTTTCCATGTGAGGTCCCTCAAACGATCATTGTGAAGTGCCCAACCGGCACCTCTCTTGAACTATCGACGACAATGGATCCATCGGCCGCTTGCGAGAGGGCGAACCACTTCAAGCCTTGGGGGGCAGGACCTGCGAGGACCTCTCCCTCCATCCCAAAGAGCGAACCGTGGCAAGGGCAAAGGTAGTTGCTCTCCTGCTTTTTCGCGACGCAGCCAAGGTGGGTGCAAATCAGTGAAAGCGCCGCCAATCCTGCGTCTGTCGAAATGATCTCGACTTGGTATTCGCTTATCACCTTTCGCGTCCCAGCGGGGAAGTCCTTCGCCCGCCCAACCCGAAAGCTACTCGACACCTCGGGTGTGACTGCTGGCTTTGCCAATCGCGCCATTCCAACAAGAGAGCCGCCGACCGCCAATCCTGAGGCGACCAGCCCAGACAAACCCAGGAAATCTCGCCGCGGTATTTTCGGTGGATCTAAACGTCCAGACATGTCCAATCCTCTCGGAACAAGTAGCGTTCCATTGTTATCGCCCCAGTGGGACAGCGCTCAGCACATAGAGAGCACCGAATACATCGAGTCTCATCTTTGACAATTGCTGAGGCCAACTCTTTCGGGAATCCATCAAGTTGAGTCTCGACGGTTTGATCGACTTCCTGTCCCCAGGAATCAATGTGTACCAATTGAAGGCAATTTTCTGGGCAGACCTCGGCGCAACCGCCGCAGAGCACGCACTTATCGCCATCAAAGATTGTGTTGACTCCACAGTCAAAACATCGCCCCGCCTCACAGCGGGCCTCTTCTTCGGTCAATCCATTCTCAACAACACTGCTTTGCGACAGTATCCGTTGCTCTGGATCGAGGGTCGAAAGCTCGACCCGCTTCGTATTCTCATAGCCGCTCTCACGCCCGTAATTCGGTAACGCCAAATGAAGTTCGGTGCTTTTTCGCTCCAACTTCTTGCCGGAGAGGTCTTCGTATATGGCCCGAGCAACAGCTTTCCCTGAAGCGACTGCATGAATCAACAACTTCGGTCCATAGGCGAGGTCACCGGAGACATAGACGCCTTTAGCGCTGCTGCGCCCGGTCTCTTGATCGCACTGAATGTATCCGCGCTCAGTTAACTCAATTCCATCTTTTTCACTGTCGATGAAGCCAATGTCAACGGTCTGACCCACTGACAAAAGCACGGTATCGCAAGGAATCTCAAGAGTGTCATTCTCGTCAAACTTCGGACTGAAGCGGCGGTTCTCATCGAAAACCTGGAGGCATTTCTGAAACAGAACTCCGCGAACCTTACCCTCGTCATCGACAAGTATTTCCTTGGGCCCGAGGCTATTGTGACGAACCACTCCTTCTTCGTCCCCCTCGATAATCTCGATATCATCCGCAGGCATTTCGTCTAAGGACTCTAGTGAGCAAAGATGGACTTCACCAACTCCCTTAGACCGTCGTGCGGTCCTCGCCGCATCAATTCCAATTTGACGCAAGACTGTCCGCCCGACGTCATAGGCCACGTTTCCTCCACCAATGACGACGATTCGAGAACCCACCTCCACATCAATATTGAGAGCGACTTCTCTAAGAAACTCCACTCCGCCAAGAACACCCTTTGCGTCCCCGCCGGCGATGGTGAGCTTTCGTGATTTCTTACAGCCCACAGCTACGATGACAGCGTCATGTCTTTCGCGGAGCTCGGAAAATTGAACGTCTTTCCCAACGCAGCAATTCGTCTTCGCTTCAACACCGAGCGCTTTAATCACCTCGACTTCTGCCTGAATCAAATCTCTAGGTAAGCGATATTCGGGAATGCCCAGCATCAGCATTCCTGCGAGGACAGATTCCATTTCGTAAATTGTGACTTTGAAGCCAAACAACGCCAGGTCGTGGGCGGCAGCCAGGCCCGCCGGCCCGCTGCCAATGATTCCAATAGACTTTCCGGCCACACAGTCTCGGTCGATTTTTCCGCCAGATATAGACTGAAGTAGAGGAAGGAGTTCATTCTGCCCCTCGCACTCCCTTGATTGATGACGCAGCGCAGCGGCTTTTAGTCGCTCAATGAGATCGTGACTTTCATGACCTTCAGAGTCGGGACCAAACTGATCGCAGACATAGCGTTTCAATGCTCTAATCGCGATGGGTTGATCGACGTCTCCTCGGCGACAAGCAGATTCGCAGGGGGCTCCACAAACACGCCCGCAAATGGACGCTAATGGATTGGGTCCACGGGCAATCAGATAGGCTCTCTCATCATCGCCATCGGCAATCGCACGAATGTAACCCCGGGCATCCGTGTTCACAGGACAGGCGTCCTGACACTTGATTTGCTGCTGCCAGTAGGAACCTGCCGCAAGG
>JARGOJ010000958.1 GCA_029210225.1 Planctomycetota bacterium | reverse complement strand
CGATCGCGTCGCCTTGCTCTTCATCTAAGATCGCGTCGTACGAGCCACGATCACCTCGCACTGTCCGACCACCGAGCTCAATCGTGTTGTCTTTGTCCTGAGCGATCATGAACTTCATCGCTCCCCCACGAATTCGGACTTTCCCCTTCTCATGGGCGTCAACGCCACCTCTTACATAAGGAAGCGTTGAGCGGCTCAGAAAATCGGCGATCTTGTCCGTAGAGGAATTCGACACAATCACAAGGTCGTGTCCATCTTTAATGAATGCGTGCATCGCTGCGACGATCTCATCAGATGGCTTAGGCTTTGCCTTCTCCCGATGCTCATTGGTCGCCGCGCCAAACATGACATTCGCAAAGGCCGTCACGTTGCCGTGTTCTTTCTCCGCGTTTGCTTTCAAGGTCATGAGAACCTTGAGCAGCTCAGGATCGGCGATTCGACTCTCGTCCTCGGGGAGCAATTCGACAAAGTGAGCGAAGGCGTTGTTCCTCACAAAAGGATCTTCGTCTGAGAAAGCGGTGATCTGTCCGTCGATAGTCCAACCATAGTTCGTCGGAGCCTTGTCCATAGCGTCACTGGCTGCAGCCATCGCCCTCGACATAAGGTCCTCGGAGACATCGGATAATTTCGCAGCCCCCGCCAAAGTTGTACGTTGCAAGCAGGCTGCCTCGGCATCTGGATTGGTCCAGACGCCATCAAAGTCAGAGATCAACTTCATGCTTTATCTTCTTTCTTTTCTTCTCCACCTTTGTCTTTACCATCGAGACCACCAATCCCATCTTCGACCGGTGATCCGACGGAGTCATCTTTGATCTTACTCTTAGGCTTGGCATTCCAAACTCGCGTCGCCAATAAGAAGCCCAAGATCCCCACGATAATCATCGAGATGGGCCACGCCTTCCAATTGGCAGGGTCAGTCACAGGACCGATCAATTTACCGGCCGCATCGAACTCTTCGCTTGGAAGAATCATTGAGTAAGTCAAGGACATGACCCCGGTTCCAAGGTAGACAAAACCGTCGATGATTCCGACAGCAACACCGACGTTCTTCTTGCCGCCGAAGTCCATACTCGCTGTGCCCGAAAGCATGCCATGAACTCCGATCACACACATGGAAATGAGAATCGCAGCGATACCCGGAGCAGAGAGCTTTATTCCAGCAATCTCAAAGGCGGGGACATCGAAGATCACTAATAAGATGATAGAGCCGACGGTGACCCCGCCATAAAGAACAGCAGCAACCGGTCCCCGACGTGATTGGAAGAGGTGGTCAGAGATGATTCCAGCGATCACTCCACCCATGATTCCCGCGCAACAAAGCATGATGCCCCAGTTGTCGTAGATAAAGTCACCTTTCAGCTCCAACATACCGTTTGTCTGCTTGGCGAAGGTCCGATACCACTGCATAGGAGCTTGGCGGACGAAGCCGCTACAGAATTCAATAGCCGCGATAGTAAGAATGATCGGATTCGTGAGCATCTTCTTGAAAACTTGAACAGCGCTCAACTGTGGGCCATCGTCTCCAGAGGACGCATCCGCTGTATCAAAGTCGTCGAAGCCCGCTTCTCCTGGGGTATTCCGAACAACAAAAAAGTCCAGAATCCAAAACAAAGCCAAGGCAATGGCAGGAACAAAGAAGACCCATAGCAAGCCAGGGTTCGTGATTCCTTTCACAGCTTTACCGAGCGCATCTTTGGTCGCGAAGGCGTCTAGAATTGCATAGCCCACGTCGTAGGCGAAATAAATCCCTAGTGAGATCAGAATTCCGAAAATCGCGCCAAAGATCCCCCGTTCACGAACATGAAACCAAGGAGCGTTGCACTTCACAATCGCCACAGCACCGAAGCTTTGGAAATACATGTTGAGGCCATAGAGAATGGAGAAGACCACTGTAAAATTCGCGCCGATAAACTCGTGCATCGGACCTTGATAGAGCAGGCTATAAGACGCCAATCCCATAAAAACGTTGGCAACACATGCGCCACCAGCGCCCAGCAAGATCGCAAACTTTCCACCAAATCGGTCGGTCAGAGGACCATTGAGTAGGAATGAACTTCCGTAAACCCAAACGCCTACAGTAAAAATGATTCCAAAGTCTTCATTGCCCATGAGCGCGCCGCCCGCGGCATCGCGCATCTCCTCAAAGGCGAACTTGCTTATCTTGAGGTTGTAACGGCCCATGTAGAGAAAGGCGTAGGTCAAACCCAGGGGCAACCAGTTGAAAATCCGCCGTCTGCGGAATTCCTTGCTGTGTTGGATTTCAACACTCGGGAGGCGAGATAGAACTATCGCCACCACTATCAATAATATAAGGATCGCCATGGGCGCTCTCTTCCTTTCAAACCGAACTTCCAAACGAATGCATCGCGGATTTCACGTCCCCTATTTAGAGGAAGGGGCAAATCATGGGAATTCCATCTCCCCCTGTCCAGACGAAAAAGTTTCCAGCGCGAAGTTGTGTTATCCAGCCAAGCCCGACTAAAATCCCCGCTCTTTTTTCTTTCGTCGCAGGGGCCGTGCGCTTAGTATGCTCTGCCTTCTCGCAAAACAGAACTTTGCGCGTGTCTTTTCATGAAAGATAAACGCAATATTTACAGCGCTTCGACGGGTGTGAGATCTCAATACATCCACAAACCGAGGCCATGAAAATGGTTTTAAGGAACCGAACAGGAAGGTCCTTCATATGATCATCGGTGTTCCCAAAGAAACATTCGAGGGCGAAAATCGTGTTGCCTTAACTCCGGATGCCGTGGCAACCCTGATCAAAGCTGGATTCGAGGTCTACATCGAATCTCAAGCCGGACTCGCAGCAGGATTTACCGACGAGAGCTACACAAAGAAAGGAGCTAAGGTTCAAGCCGAACGCAGCGAGATTTTCTCGAAAGCGAAGATCATTGCTCAGGTGCAAACGCCCTCTTCAAACACCAGCCATGGGCAAGCAGACCTCGATGCACTCAACAAAGATCACATCGTCGTCGGCTGCGCTGATCCTCTCAGCGGAACAGACAATCTAAAGAAATTGGTCGCGAAAGGCACCAAGCTCTTTGCTCTTGAGATGATCCCAAGGATCACCAGGGCTCAGAGCATGGATGTGCTCTCAAGTCAGGCCAACCTCGCGGGCTACAAAGCGGTGCTCATGGCCGCCAACGAAATGCCCCAAGCCTGCCCGATGTTCATGACAGCCGCTGGAACCATCAAACCCTCGCGCTTCTTCATTGTTGGCGCCGGAGTGGCTGGTCTCCAAGCGATCGCAACCGCCCGCCGTCTTGGCGCAGTGGTCACCGCTTACGACGTCCGACCTGCTTGTAAAGAACAAGTTGAGAGCCTGGGCGCTAAGTTCTTTGAGATCCAGTTGGAAACCTCCGATCAAGAAGACAAAGGCGGATACGCGAAAGAACAAACCGCCGAGCAGCTTAAGAAGCAGCAAGAGCAAATGGCTCGTGCCGTCGCTGACTCCGATGTGGTCATCACGACCGCCGCCATTCCCGGCCGCAAAGCCCCTGTGATTGTCACCGCAGACATGGTCAAGCGGATGCGTCAAGGCTCGGTCATTATTGACTTGGCCGCTGAACGTGGCGGAAACTGTGAACTCACTGAAGCGCGCAAAACCGTTATCAAACACGGCGTCAAGATTGTCGGGCCATCCAATATCCCTGCAACAATCCCGAGAGACGCCAGCCTCATGTATGGCAACAACG
>JARGOJ010000957.1 GCA_029210225.1 Planctomycetota bacterium | reverse complement strand
TGATCGTTTCCGATGACATCATGGAATATCGCTGCAAAGCTGACACGAATTGAATCAAGTTCACCACCAAAAGTATTGCTTAGGCCTCTAGCCGCAGCAAGAAAAATGCTCTCCCCACCATTCCAAGGCTGCACGTCGATTGGGTCTCCGGCGGCCTCTGCGTTGGCTTCGGCGACGATGTCAGCAAGCTGGGTCGAGGTGGCTCCGGCGGCGATGGCTGCGAGGAAGTCTTCTCCGACGGCGTTGCGTTGGCGGAGTTCTTCGGCGCTTTCATCGCCGGATTCACCGGATTCTAGGACCTTCTTAGAGAGGACGACTTGGGGGACAGCGGTTGTGGCGCGGGGGGCGAGGAAAGGAGCGGCTGGGACGCCGGGAGCCATGGGATTGGGAGGACGTCCGGTGATGACCAGATCGAGGTCGGCGATGAGCATTTCAATATTTGGGTATCGGGCGGCGGGGGAGGAGTGCATGCAGCGAGCGAGCACGGTTTTGAAGTTTGGTGAGGCTGCGGGGTCGACGGCCCAGGGGATTTTGGGGTCGGGGTTGGGCTGGGCGTCGGGGCGGAGAATGCAGTCGAAGATGACGGAGCCGAGGGCGTAGATGTCTGAGCGTGGGTCGATACCGTCTGCGGAGGCGCCCCAGAGCAGTTCTGGAGCGGTGTATAGCATGGTTCCGAGGCGTGTTCCCGGGCGTTGACCAGTGAGGGGGCCGTCGATGTGGACGGCGCCGACGCCGAAGTCTGTGAGGAAGATGTTGCCGTCTTGGTTCATGAGCATGCCGAGGGGCGAGAGTCCACCGTGTACGACTTGGAAACCGTGGGCGACGCGGAGTGCTTCGGCGACGGTTCTCATGAGGGGAATGGCTTCAGATTCGAGGAGTGGTCCTTGGGCGAGGCGTGAGGAGAGGTTCCAGCCGTCGGTGGTGTAGGTGACGGTGTAGAGCCAGCCGAAGTCTTCGCCGGTTTCGTCAATTTTAAGAATGGATGGGTGGGGTGGTTCGGCGCCGGAGTTGGCGCGGTCGTCGAGTCTTTGGAGTCGTTCTTTGTCTTCGGTGAGTCCGGGTTCGATGAGGCGGAGGAGTGCGGTTTGGTCTCGGGATTCATGTTTGGCGAGGAAGTGTGAGCCGCCGATGCCTATGCCTCGTGTTTCGCCGATTTCCCATGGCCCGATGAGGGCTCCTTTTGAGAACGAGAATGCGTTTGTTCCGGCGGCGGCGACGGCTTGCTCGGCGCTTTTGATGAATTTTTGTCCCTCGCTTTGGGTGGTGAGTTTGCATTGGATGGCGAGGTCGAGGAGGGATGCATTGGGGTCAATGAGTTTGCGTTTGATGAGGTATAGGGTGTTTTATTGGAGAGGAGGAGAGCTTCCAGGAATGCGAGTTCAACGGTTTTGAGCATGGTTTTGGGGTTCCGCTAATCGATTCTGGCTGGATGTCTAATATGAGCAGTTCAGGGATGTCATCAAAAGAAAATTGAGCCGTGAGGGCAAGGCGGGGGGGAAGTTCTTTTGGAAAAAATGGGTTTGGGCGTGTGTGGGAGGCTTGCTTAGCGGGTGTCTCTTGGCGTTCTTTTTTAGGATCAGTTTAGGTGTTTGAATTTGGCCTTCTCTGAATTTGTTTTTCGGTCTTTTATCGGGTCTCATGTGAGTGTTCAAGGGACTCTACATACTTACTCTTAAAAATATCCAAAAAGATACCGAACAAATCTTGACCTCTGTCAAATGTTTGGTTATTGTTTGTGTGTCGGTTGTGAAGTTGATTCCTTCAAGTTGAATACTGAGATATAAACATAATTGTGTGTTCATTTCAGATTCTTTCAAAGGGGATCCTTAGATTTTTTTAGGGCTTATGTAGGGCCTTTAATAAGGAGTGAGACGTGGCAAGTTTAAAGCAGAAGTTAGATGACAAGAAAAAGGGTTTGGATTACGCGTTAGATCAAATCCGAAAGCGCTGTGGTGACGGCGCGATTATGAAGCTTGGTAATGACACTCGTCACCAAGAAATCGAAACCATCCCAACAGGTTCTTTATCTTTAGATATGGCTTTGGGAACTGGTGGAATCCCCCGGGGTCGTATTACGGAGATCTATGGCCCAGAGTCGTCTGGTAAGACAACTTTAACTTTGCATGTCATCGCCAACGCTCAGAAGAATCATGGTGTGGCGGCCTTTATCGACGCGGAGCACGCTCTCGATCCAACCTACGCTCGAAAACTGGGAGTCGACCTCGATAACTTGCTTGTTTCTCAACCCGACTACGGTGAGCAAGCGCTTGATATCTGTGAGGTGCTTATCACTTCAGGGGGCGTGGATGTGATTGTTGTCGACTCTGTCGCGGCTTTGACTCCAAAAGCAGAGATTGACGGTGAGATTGGTGATCGTCACGTCGGCTTGCAGGCTCGCATGATGTCCCAGGCGATGCGTAAGTTGACGAGCCTCTGTCACAAGACCAATACCTCTCTTGTCTTCATCAACCAGATTCGTGAAAAGATTGGTGTGATGTTCGGGAGTCCTGAGACAACAACAGGTGGACGCGCTCTCAAGTTTTATGCGTCGGTTCGCTTGGACATTCGTCGCTCTACAAAGATCACCTCTGGGGATGCAATCGTCGGAAATAGAACCATTGTTAAGGTTGTTAAGAACAAGTTATGCCCGCCCTTCCGTAAGGCAGAATTCGACATTATTTATAACAAGGGAATTTCTTGGATCGGAGATGTTCTCGACCGCGCTTGTGAGTTTGGCATCGTGAGAAAGAGCGGCGCTTGGTATTCCTTTGGGGAAACCCGCATTGGTCAGGGTCGCGAACGCACCATTGGTTTCCTTGAAGAGAATCGCGACGTGCTCGTCGACATTGAGGGTGCTGTCTTGGCTCAAGCTTTCCCCCCGAAGGTCTATGAGGACATTCCAGAAGCCGCAGTGGCATCAGAAGATGGCGCTTCAGGAGAGAGCGCTCCGGCTGCAGAGCCCAAGAAGAAGCGCGGGCGAAAGAGCTCAAAATGAGACAAGCCGGTTGGATCACCCCCAACCGGCCTGACAGCGTTATGTGCAATTGTTTTCTTTTGCGTGTCGCGCTGTGAATCCCACGGCATTCCAAAGTGAAGGTTTTAAAACCCCTTTTACCGCCAACACTTTGGAACGCCGACTTCACCTCTAGTGTCCTCCCAGCCTCGGTTGAACCCCTTTACCCGAGCTAGGGGGACGCCTCTTTTTTTTCATATAGACATCGGTGAAGTGTGCTGTCTTCTTCTTAAAGTATTGGTCTTTTCCACCGCTCTTGCAAGGCCAATCATTCGCAGAACAGCGCTCCAGAACACATCAATAACCCCACTCCCTTTAATCTCTGTATACGCTGCTAATCACCTGAAATAAAAGCATTGACGCTGACCTGTGATTGTCATGGCTCAAAAAAATACTTAACTCATCGCATAAGGATACCCGTAGAGAGATTTTCTTTTTTAAGGTCCTTTTAGGGATGGCTTGAAGCCTCGATGGAGCGCCAAAACCCAGCACCGGAATCTCCCCTTGGAATGCTGAACTTCCAGCAAACTTCTTAGGATGAGAGCTTCTCAAGGGCACAAGGAAATTGTGTTGAAGAAGGGGCTAATTTAGGAACCCAGCTCAGTCGCTCGGGCCACTCCGTTCTGGGCTCTCGTCATGGCTTGGCGCGGCGGATTGGGGAAGCTCTCCCAGGGAAGGATCCATGGG